>NZ_JBEYRP010000034.1:0-80585 GCF_040704085.1 Streptomyces sp. NPDC047841 | reverse complement strand
TCCACTGACAAGGTCGACACCGAGATCCCGGCGCCCACCTCCGGTGTGCTGCTGGAGATCGTGGTCGGCGAGGACGAGACCGCCGAGGTCGGCGCTGGCGCCGCGGCCGGCCGACGGCGGACTCACTCCGTGCGCAGGCCCTCCGGCCGCATCATCCGCATCAGCGGCGGCAGGCTCAGCACGGTGACCGCGAGGACCACCGCCGCGCCGGCGCCGGTCAGGGACAGCACGCTCGCCCAGTCGACGGAGATGGGGGTCGCGGCCAGCTTCAGCAGGACCGTACCGAGGGTCAGGCCCACCGCCGCGGCCAGCAGCAGACCGAGCGTGATCGGCACGGCCGTCTGCCACAGCACCGACAGGCCGAGCGTGCGGCGCCGGGTGCCGAAGGCGAGCAGGGACGACAGCAGCTTGCGCCGCTCGCGCAACTGCTCCAGCTGGGAGACCAGCAGGCTCGCCCCGATCAGCGCCAGCACGCAGACCGCGCCGATGAACAGGCCGTTGCGCAGGGAGGCGTACTGGTTGGACTGGGCGGTCGCCGCCCAGCGCCAGGCACTGGCGAGGGGGTCCACCCGCGCGGCCGTGTTCCGCACGTACTCGTCGGCGTGCGGCACGGACAGGTCGAGGCGGACGAAGACCTCGTGGTACAGCGTCGACCCGGCCCCGGCGGGCAGCGCGGACGGGGTCAGCAACAGCCCGGTGACGTCGGACCGGAGCGAGTCCTTGCGGGCGGTCACCTGCCGCAGACCGGCCGGCACCGTCCAGGGGATCTCCCGCCCGCGGTCGCTGCCGGAGTAGGTGGCGTCGATGAAGCCGTGCCGGCCCGGCCGCATGAGGGCCCGCGCGGCGGCGTCGTCGGCCGTGCTGGGCAGGAGGAAGACGTCACCGTCCCGGCAGGACGGCAGGTGGGCCAGTTCGCGCAGCGCGGCGCAGTCGCCGACGGTGAGGCTCGCCGTGGTGCCGGGGTCGCGGCGCTTGTCGCCGAGTCCGCCGTGGGAGAGGGCCACCGACGCCTGCACGCCCTTGGTGTGGGCCAGTTCGGCGGCGGCCTGCGGCAGCCGGGAGCGGTCCGACAGGTCGACCTCCATCGAGGCCCGGTGGGGATCGCGGCCGGTGTCCTTGGTGTACTGGCCCTCAAGGCCCGCGAACAGCATCTGCAGCGCGATCGCCCCGGCCACCGCCACCGCGATGCCGTTGACCATGCGGGCGGCCGTACCGCTGCTCAACTGGAGCCTCCGTACGGCCAGTTGCCAGGAGACCGGGCCCGCGCCGAGCCGGGTGACGAACGCCTCCACCAGCCAGGGCAGCAGCGCGGTCACGCCGATCAGGAGCAGCAGCACACCGCCGGTGACGAGGTACTGGTTGAAGTCGCCGTGCGAGCGGCCCTTGCCGATCATCGGGTACAGCATCGCGAGGCCCGCCAGCGGCAGCAGCAGCCGCCACCACAGGCGCCGCCGGGCCTGCTTGGCCGTGCGCACCACGCCGAGCGGTTCCACGACCACCCCGCGCATGGCGAACAGCGTCACCAGCACGGCGGCCGCCGGGACCGCCACCGCGACCAGCGCGGCCAGTGCGGGGGAGGGGTCGAGGTAGCTGGGGAAGAAGCTCTCCCCCCTGATCTCCACCGATCCCGCCGCCTGCCGTCCGATCAGGAAGAACACCGTGCCGACGGCCAGTCCGAGCAGCGACCCGGCCAGCGCCTCGCCCGCCGCGATCCGGCGGGTCATCCGGCTGTCGGAGCCCACCAGCCGCAGCGCGGCCAGCCTGCGGTCGCGCCGCTCGCCGCCGAACCGTACGGCCGCGGCGATGAAGACGGCGACCGGCGTCAGCAGGGCGGCGAACACGACCAGGGTCATCAGGATGAGCACCGGGTCGGTGCGCTCGGTCACCGGGTGGGGATCGCCGAACGCGGTCAGCCGCACCACCCGCGAACTGTCCCCGGTCACCTTCAGACCTTCGGCACCCGCGTAGTAGGCCAGCTCGTGCGAGCCGATCAGTCCGGGTTCGCCGATCGTGCCGGTGATCCGGAACGGCAGCCGCTCCCGCAGGAGCTCGCCCCCGTCCGAGGAGAGCAGTTCCTTCAGCGCGGGCGAGGCCACCATCTCGCCCTTCTTCGGGAAGCGGCCGACGCCGGGCGGCAGCGGCGCGCGCGCACCCTCGGGCTCCAGCAGCCGGCCGCGGATGTCCCTGGAGTGCCACTCGGTGTCGGTGTTGCCGACCAGCACGGTGTTCTCGCCCCTGGGCGGCACGGCCGCGTTGAAGGTGAGGTCCTGGCGGGCCTCCTCGCGCTGGTGGCGGGTCGTCAGCACGGTGGGCAGCGCCGTCGTCAGCAGCAGCAGGGCCACGCCCAGGCCGACGCCGACCGCCGTCAGCAGCATCCGGACCCAGCCCTCGCGTCCGCCGGTGAAGGCGGACCGGGCCCCCATGCCCAGGTCTCTGCACCACTGCCGGACGTTCATATGGCGCGCTCCATGTCGCGTGACCTGCCGTCGCGTACGACGATCTCGCGGTCGGAGTAGGCGGCCACCCGGGCCTCGTGCGTGACCAGGACGACGGCGGCGTTGGTGGAGCGGGCGGCGTCGGTCAGCAGCTCCATCACGCGTTCGCCGTTGAGGGAGTCGAGGGCACCGGTCGGCTCGTCGGCGAACAGCACCCGGGGCCCGGTGACGAGCGCCCGCGCCACCGCGACCCGCTGGCCCTGGCCGCCGGAGACCTCGCCGGGCCGCTTGCCCTTGAGGTCGTCCACCTCCAGGCGTTCCATCCAGCTCAGCGCGGCCCGCTCGGCCTCCTTGCGGGAGGTGCCGTTCAGACGCAGCGGGAGCGCCACGTTCTCCACGCAGGTCAGCTCGGGGACGAGCTGCCCGAACTGGAAGACGAAGCCGAACTCGCTGCGGCGCAGGGCGCTGCGGCCGGCGTCGTTCAGGCCGGCCAGTTCGCGGCCGTCGTAGGTGATGGAGCCGGAGTCGGGCGGCACGATGCCGGCCAGGCAGTGCAGCAGCGTGGACTTGCCGGAGCCGGAGGGGCCCATGACGGCGACGACCTCGCCGGGGTGGATGGAGAAGTCGGCGCCGTCGAGCGCGACCGTCGGGCCGTAGGACTTGCGCAGGTTCTCGGCGGCGAGCAGGGTGCCGGGCGGGGGAGTCACTTGGCCGCCACCTCCGCGCGGAGCTTGTCGAGACGCGCGGCGGTCAGTTCCAGCCAGCGCAGGTCGGCCTCCAGGTGGAACAGGGCGTGGTCGCAGATCAGCTGGTCCGCGAGGTCGCCCTTGCGCTTGCGGTCGGTCAGGATCCGCATGCTGCGCAGATGTTCGGCCCGCTGGGTGTCGAGGATGTCGGTCGCGTCGCGGTGGGTGAGCAGAGCGAGGACGACCTTGGTGTAGAGGGTCGACTGGAGGTACTCCTCCGGCTTCTCCGGGGTGGCGAGCCAGCGCTCGACGTCGGTGACGCCGGCGTCGGTGATGGCGTAGCGCTTGCGTTCGGGGCCGCCGCCGGCCTCGATCCCGTCGACTTCCACAAGACCGTGCTTCAGCAGCCGGGACATCGTGGAGTAGACCTGGCCGTAGTGCAGCGGCCGGTCGTGACCGAACTTCTCGTCGAAGGCCCGCTTGAGGTCGTAGCCGTGGCGCGGGCCGGACTCCAGGAGCCCCAGAAGGGTGTGACCGATGGACATGGGCAGCACTCTACACTCGGTGTATACGCTCGATGTATACACACCGTGGGGAACCCGTGGCGGATGGTGCGGCCCCGCAGGTGGGGGCCGATTGTCACGGTTCCGACACAGGCGGCCGGCCCCGCCGCGGCAGCGGTCCGGTGTCCTTCGGCAGGCGTCCCGCCTCCGCGAGGGCGCGCCGCAGCAGGAACTCGATCTGCGCGTTCGCCGACCGCAGCTCGTCCCCGGCCCAGCGGGCCAGTGCCTCGTACACCAGCGGGTCCAGCCGGAGCAGCACCTGCTTGCGCTGCCGCGGCCGGCGCTTCGGCGTTCCCGAGGGGTCCGTCACCGGGTCCGTCACTGGTAGAGCGTCCCCGTGTTGAGGACCGGCTGGGGGGCCCGGTCCCCGCAGAGCACCACCATCAGGTTCGACACCATGGCCGCCTTCCGTTCCTCGTCCAGCTCCACGATGTCCGCGTCCGCGATCCGGGCCAGCGCCGCCTCGACCATCCCGACCGCGCCGTCCACGATCTGCCGGCGGGCCGCGACGACCGCCCCCGCCTGCTGCCGCTGGAGCATCGCCGAGGCGATCTCGGGAGCGTACGCGAGGTGCGTGAAACGGGACTCGATGATCCGCACCCCGGCCGCCTCCACCCGGGCCTGGAGTTCCACGGCCAGCTTCTCGGTGATCTCCTCGGCGTTGCCGCGCAGCGACAGGCCGTCCTCGTCGTGGGCGTCGTACGGGTACTCGATGGCGATGTGCCGCACGGCCGTCTCGGTCTGCGTGGCGACGAACTCGGTGAAGTCGTCCACCTCGAAGGTGGCCTGCGCGGTGTCCTGGACCTTCCACACCACGACCGCGGCCAGCTCGATCGGGTTGCCGTAGGCGTCGTTGACCTTCAGCACGGCGGTCTCGTGGTTGCGCACCCGGGTGGAGATCCGGGTCCGGGAGGTGAAGGGGTTCACCCAGCGCAGGCCGTCCTGCCGGATCGTGCCCCGGTAGCGCCCGAAGAGCTGGACGACCCGGGCCTCGCCCGGCGCGACCGTGTTCAGCCCGCGCATCGCGATGACCGACGCCAGCAGGACGACGACACCGGCGGCGACGAGTCCGCCCTGGGCACCGCCGGAGGAGGCCGCCCCGGAGGACGCGAACAGCGCGACCGCGGCGCCGAGCCCGATCAGGCCGAGCAGCAGCGCGAGCCCGCCGCCGATGCTGTGGGCGGTGAACTCCCGCACCCGCGGCGCGGGCATCTCGGGGACGTCGGCGGTGGCGGCCGGCTCGGATATGGACACAGGGGACCCCCGGTTGTCTGTTGTCTGCCTTCTATCTAAGTGATATCACTTTACGCCGCCAAGCAACCCTGGACCAGTGCCAGCCGTCGGTTCCTTTGGGGCGGGTGCTGATTGTCACGTCCGTAAAAGAACGGATCGGACGCCCTTTGTCATATAGAGGGGTGTTAGCTTTCGGAGCTGACCCCGAGACGGAAGCGAGCGTAGGGACCCATGGGACGAGCGGAAGAGAGACGAGCGCGACAGCGCGGCGGCCACCGCGCGGCACCCCAGCGCCGCCGCTCCGCGCCCGCGCCCGGCGCCGCCGGCGGCGCCCCCGCGTCCGGCAAGCCCGCCAAGAGCCTCATACGCCGGATCTTCGGCTGGAAGAAGATCCTCGGGACCATCCTCGGCGTGTGCCTGCTCGGCATCCTGGGCTTCATCGGCCTGTACCTGTACGTGGACATCCCCGAGGGCAACGCGGCCGCCCAGCAGCAGAGCAACGTCTACAAGTTCAGTGACGGAACGATTCTGGCCCGCAAGGGCGAGGTCAACCGCGAGATCGTCGACCTGTCCAAGGTGCCCCGCAAGGTCCAGCTGACCTTCGTCGCCGCCGAGAACAAGAGCTTCTACCACGACTCCGGCGTCGACCTGCGCGGTACCGCCCGCGGCCTGATCAACACGGTGTCCGGCAAGGGCAAGCAGGGCGGCTCCACGATCACCCAGCAGTACGTCAAGAACTACTACCTGAACCAGGACCAGACCGTCACGCGCAAGCTGAAGGAGCTGGTCATCTCGCTCAAGGTGGACCGCGAGAAGTCCAAGGACGACATCCTCGCCGGTTACATCAACACCAGCTACTACGGCCGCAACGCCTACGGCATCCAGGCCGCCGCCCAGGCGTACTACCACGTGGACGCCCAGGACCTCAGCGTCGCCCAGGGCGCCTACCTCGCCGCCCTGCTCCAGGCCCCCAGCCAGTACGACTGGGCCGTCGCCACCAAGACCGGCAAGCGGCTGGTCACCCAGCGCTGGAACTACGTCCTGGACAACATGGTCAAGGAGGGCTGGCTCTCCAAGACCGACCGGGACGGCCTGCACTTCCCCTACCCGAAGGAGCCCAAGGGCGCCCCCGGCCTCGGCGGGCAGAAGGGCTACCTGGTCGAACTCGCCAACCAGCAGCTGGAGCAGCAGCTCATGGCGCAGGAGGGCCTGACCCAGTCCCAGGCGGAGAACGCCGTCGTCGACAAGGGCTGGACCATCACCCTCAACATCGACCGCAAGAAGCAGGCCGCGCTGGAGAAGGCCGTCAAGACCCAGCTGACCGGCAAGCTCGACCCGAAGAAGCGCAAGGTCGACGGCGCCATCCAGGCCGGCGCCGTCTCCGTCGACCCCAAGACGGGCAGGATCGTCGCGCTCTACGGCGGCCAGGACTACTACAAGCATTACTTCGACAACGCCGCCCGCCGGGACTACCAGCCGGCGTCCACGTTCAAGCCGGTCATCCTCGCCGCAGCGCTGGAGCAGAACGCCACCACCCAGGACGGCAAGCCGATCACCGCGAGCACCGTCTACGACGGCACCAGCCGCCGCCAGGTCCTGGACCACGGAGCCAGGGTCGGCTTCGCCCCGCCGAACGAGGACGACGTCGACTACGCCAAGATCACCGTGCAGCAGGCGATGAACAAGTCCGTCAACTCCGTCTTCGCGCAGATGGGCGTGGACGTCGGCATGGACAAGGTCATGGCCACGGCGGGCAAGCTCGGCATGAACACCAAGGGCATGCAGGCCGTGCCCGCCCAGACCCTCGGCTCGATGGGCGCGAGCCCCCTGGAGATGGCCGGGATCTACGCCACCTTCGCCAACCACGGCTACAAGGTGACCCCGACGGTCATCAAGTCCGCGGAGAACAAGGGCCGCACGGTCGACATGCCGAACCCCGTCGGCGGCTCGGTGATCAGCCGTACGGCCGCCGACACGGTCACCTCGGTGCTCACCGGCGTGATCGACGACGGTACGGCCAAGCAGTCCGTGGCCAACAACCCGATGCGCGACGGCCGGCAGGTGGCGGGCAAGACCGGCACCTCCGACGAGAACAAGTCGGCCTGGTTCACCGGCTACACGCCGACCCTGGTCACCTCCGTCGGCCTGTTCGGCGAGGACCCGAAGACCAAGGCCCACGTCTCCATGAAGGGGGCGACCGGCCTGCTCCCGCCGCCCGGCCGGATCAACGGCGGCGGCTACCCGGCGCAGATCTGGGCCGCGTACACCTTCGGCGTCGCCGACAAGGCCACGTTCGACCTGAACACCACGCAGGGCGCGGCCGTCGAGCCCACCGAGACGCCGACCTGGACGCACACTCCGACCCAGACGCCGTCGCAGACGCCGACCGAGACGCCCTCGCAGACGACCGAGTCGCCGACCGAGACGCCCTCGCAGACGCCGACCCAGACCCCCAGCCAGACGCCCACCCAGACCCCGAGCCAGACCCCGACGAGCGGGCCGCCGACGATGTCGACCAGCCCGGAGAACCCGCTCGACCCGGAACACGTGCCCGGAGAACGTGGCCTAGGCGGGACATGACAGCGAAGGGCGCCCGGTCACACCGGGCGCCCTTTCGCGTGTCGCGGGGGTTGGCAGCCGTTCAGCCGCGGTTCAGCTCGAACCACACCACCTTGCCGGTGCTCAGCCGGGTCGCGCCCCAGCGCCGGGCCAGCCGGTTGACCAGGTACAGGCCGCGCCCGCCCTCGTCCGTGGCCCGCGCCTGCCGCAGGCGGGGCAGCTGCGGCACGTCGTCGCCGACCTCGCAGCGCAGCACGTCCGTGCGCAGCAGCCGCAGCGTCACCGGCCGCGACGCGTACCGCACGGCGTTCGTCACGACCTCGCTGACCAGCAGCTCCACCGAGTCCGTCAGCTCCTCCAGGTCCCAGCGGGCGAGCGCGCGCCGGGCCAGCCGGCGGGCCTGGCCCGGGGCGGAGTCCTCCGGCTCCAGCGTCCAGTAGGCGACATCGCTCGGCGCGATCCCGTCGAAGCGCGCGGCGAGCAGCGCGATGTCGTCGTCCCGGTCGCCCGGGCCCAGCATGTCCAGCACCTCGTCGCACAGCGCTTCCAGCGGCGGCGGATGGTCCGGGCCGGTCAGCCGCGCGGTCGCGGCCAGCTTCTCCCGCAGCTGCTCTATGCCGGTCCACACGTCCCGCAGCCGGGACTCCACCAGGCCGTCGGTGTACAGCAGCAGGGTCCCCCCGGCGGGCGCCTCCAGCTCCACCGCCTCGAAGTCGACCCCGCCGACCCCGATCGGCGCGCCCGACGGCACCCGCAGCACCTCGGCGTGGCCGCCCAGGTGCAGCAGCACGGGCGGCGGATGCCCCGCGTTGGCGATCGTGATGCGGTGCGTCACCGGGTCGTAGACCGCGTACAGGCAGGTCGCCATGCGGTCGGTGCCCAGGCGCTGCGCCTGCTCGTCCAGGTGGTGCAGCACCTCCTGCGGCGGCAGGTCGAGCCCGGCCAGCGTCTGCGCGGTGGTGCGCAGCTGACCCATGATCGCGGCCGAGGTCATCGAGTGGCCCATCACATCGCCGACGACCAGCGCCACCCGGCTGCCGGGCAGCGGGATCGCGTCGTACCAGTCGCCGCCGACCCGCGCGGTCTCCGCCGCCGGCAGGTAGCGGGAGGCCAGCCGGACACCGGTCGGCCGGGGCAGGGTCTCGGGCAGCATGGTGCGCTGCAGCTCGTCGGCGATGTACGCCTCGCGGCCGTACAGCACCGCCTTGTCGATGCCGAGCGCGCTGTGCGTGGCGAGCTGGGCGGCCACCAGCAGGTCGTCCGCCTCGAACGCGAGCCGGTCCGGGCGGCGCAGGAACAGGGCCGCGCCGATCACCCGGCGCCGGCCGCGCAGCGGCGCGAGGATCGCGTGCCGCCCGCCCGGTACGACCGTCTCACCGCCCTCGCCGAGCAGCTCGGGCAGCGCGTCCCGGGCGGCGGGCGCGTCGGCGAACACCGGGCGCACCCCGCGCAGCACCTCGTTCAGCGCCCCGCCCGGCCGCACCTCGCACAGCTCGGTGGTGAGCGCCGACAGGTCCGACAGCACGGACGGCTCCGGTTCCGGCTCGAACGCCGGCGGCAGCAGCACCCCGTCGGTGTCCCGCTCCGGAGGTATCCGGTCGGTGCGGCGCAGCCGCAGCACCACCGGACCGCTCGGCCGCTCGTCGCCGACCGGCAGCGGCTCGCGCAGATAGACGAGGATCGCGTCGGAGAACGTCGGCACGGTGGCCCGGCACAGCCCCATGACGATCTCGTCGAGGTCGAGCCCGCGGGCGATCCGCCGGGTGGCCGCGCCCACGAACCTGAGCCGGTCCCCGTCGCGCCGCATGGGCATCGGCCGCCCCGGGGGCACGGCCTGCCCGGTACGGCGCTCCTGACCGCCCGGCGACCGCTCCTGCTGGGCGCCGGGCTGCGCCGGGATGGTCTCCGGCGCCGGGCGCGGACGGTGGGCGTCGGGTTCGGTGCCGGCGGGCTGGGCGTGCTCGGGGCCGTTGACTGAGGGCTCCTTCCCCTGGCCGGCTGCGGGCTCCTTCCCCGTGCCACGGGGGGTCGCGGTGCCCGGTCCGGACGGCGTCGCGTCGGCCCGGGCCTGTACGGGTAAGGCCGGATCGCCGAGCTGTGCCGGAGGCTTCTGGGACTGCTGCTGGGTACGCAGGAGCGCCCCGCGGGCCTCCGCGGGGTCGACGCCCGGCTGGGGGCGTCCGAAGGAGGTGGGCTGCTCCGTCACGCGTGTCGCATCCATCCGTCCGGGGCTGTGCGCCGGTTGCGCCGGGCGCGCAGTTGGTCCCGCCGACATCCCGATACCCGCAATACGTGCCCCAGGAACGGGATTCCCGCCGGGACGCAGGCGGACGTGGTGCCGGTGGCGAGTTCCGCGCGGCCGGCGGACCGGTCGCCGCATGCCTTCGTGGTGGTGCCCTGGTACCCCTCGCTCACGTCCTGCCGCCCCTCGGTGACGATCGGTCAAGCCCGGCGCTTGCCCCGGAAGTTGCTCTTATACGCCCTTGCGGAGGACGATCCTACGTTTCTTGCCTGGGGCCGCATCAAGGGTCTCATGAGGATACGCGCGCGGGTGTGCGGTCCCAGTCCTCGGGGAGGGAAGGCACCGTCCAGGACGGGTCCGGGCGCCAGCGCGGCCAGTCGTCGGCGAACGGCGGCCCCCACGCGCGGATCACCTCCACCGCCTCCCGGCCGGCCGCCCGCACCCGCCCGGCGGTCGCCGCGTCCATCAGCCCGTCCCGCTGGGCCTGCGCGAACTCGTCCTCGTCGCGCCAGTGCCAACTGCGGTCGGGGTGCACGGAGATGTCGAGGAAGTGGTCCTCGGAGTCCACCCCGCCCGCCCACCGGGCCAGCGGCTCCTCCAGGTTCACGTACCAGTTCTTGAACCGCCAGCCCGGCTCCCAGAACAGCCACACCGACCAGGGCCGGCCGGGCTGGGCCAGCTTCAGCACGCCCGTGCCGAACCAGCGGTCCCGCTGGACCGTGCGCGGCTTGGTGTACCGGGACTCCAGCGGCTCCAGGTGCACGGGCGTGCCGTCGGCCAGGACCGGCTTCACGCACTCGGTGCCGGGAGCCAGCCACACCGCCAGCAGGTCCGCGTCGTCGCGTACGACGGTGACCGGCCGGGCGATGTGGTACCGCTCGCCGCCGTTCGCCCGGTAGCGCCACAGGATGTGCGTCCCCGGGGTCCAGTAGGCCGCCGGTCCCGCCGCCACTCGTGTCATCGCTCCGTCGTCCGTCATGCACAGATATTAGGTGCCGGGGACACACGACGCTGCGGCCCGGGTCACGGCGGTACCCGCGTGGCCGGAATGGTTCACCCCCGTTACGGGCGCGTCATCCGCAGGACGTCCAGCGCCTCGTCCAGCTGTTCCAGCGTCAGGTCGCCGCGCTCCACGTACCCGCTCTCCAGGACGACTTGGCGGATCGTCTTGCGCTCGGCGAGGGACTTCTTGGCGACCTTCGCGGCCTCCTCGTACCCGATGTACTTGTTCAGCGGGGTCACCACCGACGGGGACGACTCGGCGTACTCGCGGGCGCGTTCGCGGTCGGCGGTGATGCCGTCGACGGTCCGGTCGGCCAGCAGCCGCGAGACGTTGGCGAGCAGCCGGACCGACTCCAGGACGTTCTTGGCGATGACCGGGAGCATGACGTTCAGTTCGAAGTTGCCGGCGGCGCCCGCGGTGGCGATGGTGGCGTCGTTCCCGACGACCTGCGCGGCGACCATCAGCACGGCCTCCGGGACCACCGGGTTCACCTTGCCCGGCATGATCGAGGAGCCGGGCTGGAGGTCGGGCAGCCGGATCTCGGCGAGACCGGTGCGCGGTCCGGAGGACATCCAGCGCAGGTCGTTGGCGATCTTCGTCAGGCCGACCGCGATGGTCCGCAGCTGCCCGCTGGTCTCCACGACGCCGTCCCGGGCGCCCTGCGCCTCGAAGTGGTCGCGGGCCTCGGTCAGCGGCAGCCCGGTCACCCGGGCGACCTCCTCGATGACGGCGGCGGAGAACCCGGGCGGGGTGTTGATGCCGGTGCCGACGGCCGTGCCGCCCAGCGGGAGCTCGGCGAGGCGGGGGAGGGAGGCCCTGAGCCGCTCGACGCCGTACCGCACCTGGGCCGCGTACCCGCCGAACTCCTGCCCGAGCGTCACCGGCGTGGCGTCCATCAGGTGCGTCCGCCCCGACTTCACCACGTCCGCGAACTCCCCGGCCTTGCGCTCCAGGGAGGCGGCGAGGTGCTCGAGGGCCGGGATCAGGTCGTGGGTGACGGCCGCGGTGGCCGCGATGTGGATGGACGACGGGAAGACGTCGTTGGACGACTGCGAGGCGTTCACGTGGTCGTTGGGGTGCACGTCCCGGCCGAGCCGCTCGGTCGCCAGCGTCGCGATGACCTCGTTGGTGTTCATGTTGGACGAGGTCCCCGAACCCGTCTGGAACACGTCCACCGGGAAGTGCTCGTCCCACTTCCCCGCGGCGACCTCGCCGGCCGCGTCCTGGATGGCCTCCGCGATCTCCTTGTCCAGCACGCCCAGCTCGGCGTTCACCTTGGCCGCCGCCGCCTTGACGCGGGCCAGCGCCTCGATGTGCGCCCGCTCGATGCGCTGTCCGGAGACCGGGAAGTTCTCCACGGCACGCTGCGTCTGCGCCCGCCACTTGGCGTGGGCCGGGACCCGGACCTCGCCCATCGAGTCATGTTCGATGCGGTATTCGCTCATGACCGGTACAGCGGTCGCGGGGGCCGGAATGTTCCGGGGACTGGGCCGGCCGGGTGGCCGGTCCGCTGACGGCGCGTCGGGGCCGGCGGCGGCGCCCCCGCACCGTCGCCCCCGGGCCGGAACCGGTCCCGGGGACGACGCCGGAGAGGGTCAGGCCAGACCGGGCCCCCGCACCGGGATGCTGGTGAACGTCGGCTGCGGGGCCGGGTCGGTGAAGAAGTCGTTGCCCTTGTCGTCCACCACGATGAACGCCGGGAAGTCCTCGACCTCGATCTTCCAGACCGCCTCCATGCCCAGCTCCTCGTACTCCAGGACCTCCACCTTCTTGATGCAGTCCTGGGCGAGACGGGCGGCCGGGCCGCCGATGGAGCCGAGGTAGAAACCGCCGTGCGCGGCACACGCGTCGGTGACCTGCTTGCTGCGGTTGCCCTTGGCGAGCATCACCCTGGAGCCGCCCGCCGCCTGGAACTGCTCCACGTAGGAGTCCATGCGGCCGGCCGTGGTCGGGCCGAAGGAACCGGAGGCGTAGCCCTCGGGCGTCTTCGCGGGGCCGGCGTAGTACACCGGGTGGTCCTTCAGGTACTGCGGCATCTCCTCGCCCGCGTCCAGCCGCTCCTTGATCTTGGCGTGCGCGATGTCGCGGGCGACGACCAGCGGGCCGGTGAGGGACAGGCGGGTCTTGACCGGGTACTTGGTCAGCTCGGCGAGGATCGTGTCCATCGGCTGGTTGAGGTCGATCCTGACGACGTCGCCCTCTTCCAGGTGCTCGTCGGTGGTGTCCGGCAGGAAGCGCGCCGGGTCGGTCTCCAGCTGCTCCAGGAAGACGCCCTCCGCGGTGATCTTCGCGACCGCCTGGCGGTCGGCCGAGCAGGAGACGGCGATGGCGACCGGG
Source organism: Streptomyces sp. NPDC047841 (assembly GCF_040704085.1). NCBI lineage: Bacteria > Bacillati > Actinomycetota > Actinomycetes > Kitasatosporales > Streptomycetaceae > Streptomyces > Streptomyces sp. NPDC047841. The sequence continues at coordinate 67,527 of NZ_JBEYRP010000034.1, read as the reverse complement.
CAGGACGCGCCGTGCCGGGGCAGGCGGACCACGCGGACGTCGTGGCAGAAGTACTTGCCGCCGAACTGCGCGCCGATACCGATCTTCTGGGTCAGTTCGAAGACCTTCTCCTCCAGCTCCTTGTCCCGGAAGCCGTGGCCGAGCGGCGAACCCTCGGCCGGCAGGTTGTCCAGGTAGTGCGCGGAGGCGTACTTCGCGGTCTTCAGCGCGTACTCGGCGCTGGTGCCGCCGACGACGATCGCCAGGTGGTACGGCGGGCAGGCGGCCGTGCCGAGCGAGCGGATCTTCTCCTCCAGGAACCTCATCATGGAGGACTCGTTCAGGACGGCCTTCGTCTCCTGGTACAGGAACGACTTGTTGGCCGAGCCGCCGCCCTTCGCCATGAACAGGAACTTGTAGGCGCCGCCGTCGGTCGCGTACAGCTCGATCTGCGCGGGCAGGTTGGAGCCGGTGTTCTTCTCCTCCCACATGGTGAGCGGAGCCATCTGCGAGTAGCGCAGGTTCAGCTTGGTGTAGGCGTCGTAGATGCCGTGGGAGAGGTGCTTCTCGTCCTCGCCGGCCGTCAGCACGTGCTGGCCGCGCTTGCCCATGACGATCGCCGTGCCGGTGTCCTGGCACATGGGCAGCACGCCGGCCGCCGCGATGTTGGCGTTCTTCAGCAGGTCGAGCGCGACGAACTTGTCGTTCCCCGACGCCTCCGGGTCGTCGATGATCCGGCGGAGCTGGGCGAGGTGGGCCGGGCGCAGGTAGTGCTGGATGTCGTGGACGGCCTCTTCGGCCAGCTTGCGCAGCGCCTCCGGCTCCACCTTGAGGAACGTCCGCCCGTCGGGCCCCTCGACCGTGGAGACGCCCTCGGAGGTCACCAGCCGGTACGGGGTGGTGTCCTCGCCCTGGGGGAGCAGATCGGTGTACTCGAACTCAGGCATCTCAGCCCATTCCTCACTCTGACGGACGGCCGCCCGCCGACGCTGGCGGGCCTCCTCAGCGTAGAACCTGCCGCCGGCGGCGAACCTGTGAGGTCGGGCTCAGTGAGGGGTGTCGCGATCTATCGTGTGTGGGTACGCTGCCGTCGTGGACCTTCAGAAGCAGACCGCACCCACACCCGCCACCGAGCTGCGCGCCTCCGACGCCGATCGCGACCGGGTCACCGACATCCTCCGCGAGGCCCTGGCCGAGGGCCGGCTGAACGCCGACGAGCACGCCGAGCGCGTGGACGGGGTGCTGCACGCCAAGACGGTGGGTGAGCTGGAGGTCTTCATCCGGGACCTGCCGGCCGCCCACCAGCGCCCCGCCGCCCCCGCCTACACGCCGGTGCCGCCCCGGCCCACCCCGGGCGCGATCCCGGTGGAGGCCGACGCGAATGTGGTGGCGGTCTTCAGCAGCGCCGTGCGCCGGGGCCGCTGGCGGGCCGGACGCCGGCTGCACGCGTACGCCGTCTTCGGCAGCGTCGAGATCGACCTCAGCGAGGCGATCTTCGAGTACCAGCAGGTGGTCGTCAAGGCGGTCTCCGTCTTCGGCGACGTCCAGATCCGCGTGCCGGAGAACATCTCGCTGCGCGGCACCGGCGGCGGCGTGCTCGGCAACTTCGAGGTGAGCCCGCTGGACTCCGTGGACGCCGACGCGCCGGTGGTCTACGTCGACGGCTGGGCCGTCCTCGGCAACGTGGAGGCGCGGCCCAAGCGGGGCAGGCTGGTGGCGGACATCCTGGAGCGCGTCCAGGACAAGGTGGACCGCAAGCTGCGCAAACACCTGGGGCACTGAGCCCGGGGGCGTGAACGGCTGTGTCGCGCGCCCGCGGACGGGAACGCTGTGCATAGGCGCGCGCACAGCGGGTAGGCCTTGCTGCATCGTCTCTCGCTCGCGAAGCCGTCGTCAGGAGTAGACCGTGCTGCAACCGCCGCGTTCGTCCCTGCAGGTCGCCGCCGTTCCGGCCCAGCGGGTGCCGGCGCGAGACAGGGACCAAGACGCCCCCTGGCACACCGAGGCGGTGTGCCGGCGCGACGAGGCCGGGCTGTTCTTCGCCCCGTCGAAGGAACCGACCGCCGCCCGGCTGTCCCGCGAAGAGGCGGCCAAGCGGGTCTGTTCCCGCTGCCCGGTGATGGTCGAGTGCCGCGAACACGCCCTCCTCCAGCCCGAGCCCTACGGCGTCTGGGGCGGCCTCACGGCGGCCGAACGCCGGGTGGTCCTCGCCAGGCGCCGCCGCAGGGAGCTGGACCTGAAGAAGGCGGCGCGGGCGGCGGCCGACCGCATGGCGGGCTGAAACACGCGTGAGCAGGGGCGCCCTCTCCGCACCGAGGGCGCTTCCCTGCCCGGGGCCGCGGTCTCCCTGCCCGGGGGGCGCGGTCTCCCTGCCCGGGGGCGCGGGAAAGCGCGGGCGCCCTTACTTGGCCCGGTCGAAGTCGATCGCGCTGTAGGCGCGCAGCTTGCTCAGCCGGTGCTCGGAGAAGATCCTGCGTACCGTTCCCGACTTCGACCGCATCACGATCGACTCGGTCAGCGCGGTCTCCGACCCGTAGCGGACCCCCCGCAGCAGCTCCCCGTCGGTGATCCCGGTGGCGACGAAGAACACGTTCTCCCCGGACACCAGGTCGTCGGTGGTGAGCACCCGGTCCAGGTCGTGCCCGGCGTCGATGGCCCGCTGCCGCTCCTCGTCGTCCTTGGGCCACAGCTTGCCCTGGATGGTCCCGCCCAGGCACTTCACGGCACAGGCCGAGATGATGCCCTCCGGGGTGCCGCCGATGCCGAGCAGCAGGTCGACGCCGGTGCCCTCGCGCAGCGCGTACACCGAGCCGGCCACGTCGCCGTCGGAGATCAGCTTGATGCGCGCGCCGGCGTCCCGTACCTCGCGGATCAGACCTTCGTGCCGCGGCCGGTCGAGGATGACGACGGTCACGTCCTCCGGCGAGGACCGCTTGGCCTTGGCGATCCGCCGGATGTTCACCGCCACGGGCGCGTTGATGTCGACGAAGTCCGCCGCATCGGGGCCGGTGACCAGCTTGTCCATGTAGAACACGGCGGACGGGTCGAACATCGCGCCGCGCTCGGCGGCGGCGAGGACGGCGATCGCGTTCGGCATGCCCTTGGCCGTCAGCGTGGTGCCGTCGATCGGGTCGACGGCGATGTCGACCTCGGGGCCGGTGCCGTCGCCCACGTGCTCCCCGTTGAAGAGCATCGGGGCCTCGTCCTTCTCGCCCTCGCCGATGACGACCACGCCGTTCATCGACACGGTGGAGACCAGGGTCCGCATGGCGCGCACCGCGGCACCGTCGGCGCCGTTCTTGTCGCCGCGCCCGACCCAGCGGCCCGCGGCCATCGCGGCGGCCTCGGTCACCCGGACGAGTTCCAGGGCGAGGTTGCGGTCGGGTGCCTCGGAGGGAACGTCCAGTTCGGACGGCAGATGGTGGTTTTCGGTCATCGGAGCGCACCTTTCTGATACGACGACGGCCGGATGAGGGTCTTGGAGCCGACTCTATCGTTAGGCAGACAAAATGAGCAGGGGACCCCACGGATGAGCGCTTGGGGCACCTGCGACGATAGGGGGCGTGGCAGGTTCGAACGGCAAGCAGAAGACGGCCCGGGACATGATTCTCTCCCTGGCCGTGATCGCCATCGCGGGACTGGTCGTCTACTTCATCGCCATTCCGCACGACGATCACGCTCCCGACCTCAAGCGGGTCGACTACCGGGTCGAGCTGGTCACGGCCCGCCGGGCGGCGAGCTACCCGGTGGCCGCGCCCGAAGGACTGCCGAGTACCTGGAAGGCGACCTCCGTACGCTTCCAGGGCGACAAGTCCGACCGCTGGCACCTCGGCTTCCAGACCCCGGACGGCCAGTACGTCCAGGTCGAGCAGTCCACGCAGAAGCCCGCCGAGTTCATCGACCAGGCGAGCCAGGGCGCGTCGGCGACCGGGCGGACCGAGGAGATCGGCGGCCGTACCTGGACCCGCTACAGCGGCGGCCGGTACGACGCCCTGGTGCTCAAGGACACGCCCGGCTCCACGACGGTGGTGTCCGGAACCGGCTCCGCCGAGGAGCTGAGGACGATGGCGGCGGCGCTGAAGACGGGGTGACCCGTCCGGCCCCGCACGGACGGGGACGCGTGAAGAGGCCCCCGGCACCGCCGGGGGCCTCTTCACGCGCTCGCGGGCGGCCTCTCGACGCGCCCGCGTGGCTCAGACGGTCGTGACGACGTCCTCGTAGGCCAGGCGCGGGCCGCGCGGGTACCAGGCGTCCGGGCCCGGCTTGCCGATGTTGACGACCATCAGCGGGGTGTGGTCGTCGTCCAGGAACTCCTTGCGGACGCCCTCGTGGTCGAAGCCGGTCATCGGGCCGGCGGCGAGGCCGGCGGCGCGGACGCCGACGATGAAGTAGGCGGCCTGGAGGGCGGCGTTCAGGGTGGCGGAGCCCTCGCGGGCCGGGCGCTCGGCGAAGATGACGTCCTTGGCCTGCGGGAAGGCCGGGAACAGGGCCGGCAGCTCCTCGTGGAACTCGTTGTCCGCGGAGAGGATCGCGACCAGCGGCGCGGTGGCGGTCTTGGCCCGGTTGCCCTCGGCCATGTGCTGCACCAGGCGCTCGCGGGCCTCGGCCGAGCGGACCAGGGTGATGCGCAGCGGGGTCTGGTTGAAGGCGGTGGGGCCGTACTTGACCAGGTCGTAGATCGCCTGAACCTGCTCCTCGGTCACCGGCTCCCCGGTGAAGGTGTTCGCGGTGCGGGCCTCGCGGAACAGCAGGTCCTGGGCGGCGGGGTCAAGAACGAGAGACATGGTGACTTTCCTCGGGGGCGCGTCCGGCCCGGGGTGCCGGACCGGCTGACGTCACCGACCCTACGACATGTGAGGTTTAACCTTCAACTAAATTGGGGGTGCGGTGACTCGCTTCACAACCCGGCGCGGCGCCCCCGCACCGCCCCCTACTCGCCGCCCCGCACCGCCTCCCCGTCCCCTTCGCCTTCCCCTTCCTCTTCCTCGGCCAGCGCCGCGTCCAGCCGGGCCCGGGCCCCCTCCAGCCAGCGCCGGCACACCCTGGCCAGCTCCTCGCCGCGCTCCCACAGCGCCAGCGACTCCTCCAGCGAGGTACCGCCCGCCTCCAGCCGCCGTACGACCTCGATCAGCTCGTCGCGCGCCTGCTCGTACGACAGCGCCTCGTCCACCTTGCTCGTCATTCGCCCACCTTCACTGTGAATTCACCCTCGGCGACGCGGGCGCGCAGCGCCTCGCCCGCCGTCACCCCGGCCGGATCGCGCACCACGTGCCCGTCCGCCCGTTGCAGCACCGCGTAACCGCGCTGGAGCGTCGCCGCGGGGGAGAGGGACACCACGCGCGCGTGCGTGTGCGTCAGCTCCGAGTCCGCCCGGTCCAGCAGATGCCCCAGGGTCCGCCGGCTCCGCTCGAGGAGCGCCGCCACATGGTCGGCCCGCTCGTCGATCATCCGGTGCGGATCCTCCATCGAGGGCCGTGCCAGCGCGTGCGCCAGCCCCCGTTCCTCCCGTTCCAGATACGCGTGCGCGCAGCGCCGCGCGCGGTCCCGCAGCATCCGCACCCGCTCCAGCTCCTCGCCGACGTCCGGCACGACCTTCTTCGCCGCGTCCGTCGGCGTGGAGGCACGCAGGTCGGCGACGTGGTCCAGCAGCGGATTGTCCGGCTCGTGCCCGATCGCGGACACCACGGGCGTACGGCACTCGGCCACGGCCCGCACCAGCTGCTCGTCGGAGAAGGGCAGCAGGTCCTCCACGCTGCCGCCACCGCGCGCGACGATGATCACGTCCACCTCGTCGATCGCGTCGAGTTCCTTCACCGCCTGCACGACCTGCGGGACCGCGTGCACGCCCTGCACCGGGACGTTGCGCACCTCGAAGCGGACGGCGGGCCAGCGGTGCCGGGCGTTCTCCAGCACGTCCCGCTCCGCGGCGGAGGCCCGGCCGCACACCAGCCCGATCAGCTGCGGCAGGAACGGCAGCGGCTTCTTCCGCTCCGGTGCGAACAGGCCCTCGGCCGCCAGGGCCTTCTTCAGCTGCTCCAGCCGGGCCAGCAGCTCACCGACGCCGACGGGCCGTATCTCGGCGGCGCGCAGGGACAGCTGGCCGCGCGGGGCGTACCACTCGGGTTTCGCCAGGACGACTACACGCGCGCCCTCGCCGACGACGTCCGCGACCGCGTCGAACACCTGGCGGTAGCAGGTGACACTCACGGAGATGTCGTACGACGGGTCGCGCAGCGTCAGGAAGACGACGCCGGCGCCGGGGCGGCGGGACAGCTGCGTGATCTGCCCCTCGACCCACACCGCGCCGAGCCGGTCGATCCAGCCGCCGATCAGCCGGGAGACCTCGCCCACGGGCAGGGGGGTCTCGGGAGACGTGTTCACAGCCATGGCGTCGAGCGTAGTGGCCGCCACCGACAGTCCGGCCGCGCGCCGTAGGGAGCCGGGTGCGGGCGGGTGTGCGGCCGGGCGCGCGGTTCCCCGCGCCCCTGGGAGCCGCGGCGGGTTCGCGCGTGCGTCGCGCCGCAGCTCAGCCGCCGGGAACGTCCCGCCACCCCCGCTGCCCCACCAGCACCAGCAGTCCGGTCACCAGCCACACGGCACCGACCACCTGCGCCACCCCCGCCGCCTCCACGACGACCGCCACCGTGATCGCCGCGCCGAGCAGCGGGACCAGTACGTGCCGCCACCAGCTCCACCGCCGTCGCCGCACCACGAAGTACCCCAGCACGCTCGCGTGCAGCAGCGTGAACGCGGACAGGGCCCCGATGTCGACCACCGACACCAGCTTGTCCAGCCCGTCGTCCCGGCGCGCCGCCCACCCGGCCGCGATCAGCGTGACCGCCGCCGCGCACAGCAGGGCCACCCGGGGCACACCGCCGTCCGTCCGGGACAGGGCCCGCGGCAGCCGCCGGTCGCGGCCCATCGCGAACAGCAGCCGCCCGGCCGCCGCCTGCCCGGCCAGCGCCGCGAACGCCGCCCCGACCGCCTTGCTCGCGGCCACCAGATCGTGCAGCCACGCGCCGACGGCGGAGTCCACCGTGTCGTAGAAGGCCGCACCCTGCGCCCCGGGATCCCGTGCGAGCCGCGCGGACGTCACCGGCTCCAGCAGCGCCACCAGGTACGTCTGCGCCACGAACAGCACCCCGGCCAGCGCCAGGCAGAACAGCAGCGCCCGTGCCACCTTCTCCGAGCCCCCGGTGACCTCCTCGGCGAACGCGGCGATCGCGTCGAAGCCCAGGTAGGACAGGACCGCCACCGACACCGCGCCGATCACCGCCGACAGCGCGAACGCGCCCTGCGTGCCGTCCCCGGTCAGCGGCGACAGCACCCCCCGCTGCGCCCCGTCCCGCGCCAGCACCACGACCGCCGACACCACGAACACCAGCAGGACCACGATCTCCAGGGCCAGCACCAGGAAGCCCACGCGCGCGGCGGCCCGTACGCCCCACAGGTTGAGGAGCGTGGTGACGACCACGGCCAGCGCCGTCCACACCCACCGGGACACCCCGGGGACCAGAGCGTTCATCGCGATGCCGGAGAAGAGGTAGGCCACCGCGGGGATGAGCACGTAGTCGAGCATCGCCATCCAGCCCGCGACGAACCCGGCCCCGTTGCCGAGTCCCGCGCGCGCGTAGGCGAAGACCGACCCGGCCCGCGGCACGACCCGCACCATCTGCGCGTAGCTGAAAGCGGTGAACGCCATGGCGGCCGTGGCCACCACGTACACCAGCGCCACCGCGCCGTGCGACTTGGCGTCGAGCGTGCCGAACACCCCGACCGGTGCCATCGGCGCGATGAACAGCAGCCCGTAGACCACGAGGTCACGGAAGCCGAGGCTGCGCCGCAGCCGCTGGTGCGCGCCGGTTGCGGAGGCTGTTGTTCCGGTGTCGGGCATACGCCCAAGTCTTCCCCGCGCGGCCGTGGCCACGCGATCTCCGCGCCCCGGACGCGGCCTTACGATGGGACGCATGACCGCTTCCTCTGGCCGCCGTGTCCTGCTCGCCGCCCCCCGGGGCTACTGCGCCGGCGTGGACCGCGCCGTGATCGCCGTCGAGAAGGCCCTGGAACAGTACGGGGCCCCGATCTACGTCCGGCACGAGATCGTCCACAACAAGTACGTCGTGCAGACCCTGGAGAAGAAGGGCGCGATCTTCGTCGAGCGCACGGAGGAGGTGCCGCCCGGCAACATCGTCATGTTCTCCGCGCACGGCGTCGCCCCCGTCGTGCACGAGGAGGCCCGCCAGGGCCGGCTCGCCACCATCGACGCCACCTGCCCCCTGGTCACCAAGGTCCACAAGGAAGCCGTCCGGTACGCGGGCGAGGACTACGACATCCTCCTGATCGGCCATGAGGGCCACGAGGAGGTCATCGGCACCTCCGGCGAGGCCCCCGAACACATCCAGCTCGTCGACGGCCCCGAGGACGTCGCCAAGGTCGAGGTCCGCGACCCGTCCAAGGTCGTCTGGCTCTCCCAGACCACCCTCTCCGTGGACGAGACCATGGAGACCGTCGACGCCCTGAAGACGAAGTTCCCCGGCCTCGTCTCCCCGCCCAGCGACGACATCTGCTACGCCACCCAGAACCGGCAGCTCGCCGTGAAGCAGATGGGCGCCGAGGCCGAGCTGGTCATCGTCGTCGGCTCGCGCAACTCCTCCAACTCCAAGCGGCTGGTCGAGGTCGCCAAGCTCGCCGGCGCCCGCGAGGCGTACCTGGTGGACTTCGCCGACGAGATCGACGAGACCTGGCTGGAGGGCGTGACGACCGTCGGCGTCACCTCCGGCGCCTCCGTGCCCGACGTGCTGGTCGAGCAGGTCCTCCAGTGGCTCGCCGAGCGCGGCTACGGCGACGTGGAGATCGTCAAGGCCGCCGAGGAGTCGATCACCTTCTCGCTGCCCAAGGAGCTCCGCCGGGACCTGCGCGAGGAGGCGGCTGCCCTGGTCGCCGAGCGCGGCGGGAGCGGCACCTCCGTGGCGTGACCGTCAGTGGTCCGTCGTAACGTGGTGCCATGCAGATCTTCGGCGTGGACATCGGCGGATCCGGCATCAAGGGCGCCCCAGTGGATCTGGACCGGGGCGACCTGGTCCAGGAGCGCTGCAAGGTGCTCACCCCGCACCCGGCGACGCCCGAGGGCGTGGCGGACGGGGTCAAACAGGTGGTGGACCACTTCGGGTGGACGGGCCCGGTCGGCCTGACCTTCCCCGGCGTCGTCACCGGCGGGGCCACGGTCCGTACGGCGGCGAACGTCGACAAGAGCTGGATCGACACGGACGCGCGCGCGTTGTTCAGCGGCCGGCTCGGCGGCCTGCCGGTGACCGTGGTCAACGACGCGGACGCGGCGGGCGTCGCCGAGATGGAGTTCGGCGCCGGCCGGGACCGCAAGGGCACGGTCGTCCTGCTCACCTTCGGCACGGGCATCGGCAGCGCCGTCTTCGTGGACGGCGTCCTGCTCCCCAACACCGAGCTGGGCCACCTGGAGCTGGACGGCCACGACGCCGAGAAGCGCGCCTCCAGCAAGGTCAAGGAGGACCACGACCTCAGCTGGGAGCAGTGGGCGCACCGCGTCCAGAAGTACCTGGCCCACGTGGAGATGCTGTTCTCGCCGGAGCTGTTCATCATCGGCGGCGGGGTCAGCCGCAAGGCGAACAAGTTCCTGCACCTCATCGAGGGCGTCAAGGCCGAGATCGTCCCCGCCCAGCTGCAGAACAACGCGGGGATCGTGGGCGCGGCGATGAGAGCGGCCCAGCGCGGCTAGGTGTGCTGTCCGGGGCGCGGCGGGCCGGCGTCGGTGGAGGGCGCCGGCGCTCCCGTGCCGGCCGGGGTAGCCGCCGGCGCTCCGGCGTCAGCCCGGGTGGTGCCGGCGTCGCCGTACCCACCGCACCCACCGCACCCGGCGGACGAGCACGATCACCCCGGCGGCGAGCGTTCCCGCGTACAGCCAGCCCGCCTGGGTGGCGAGCCCGGTGACCAGCCCCATCAGGCTGCCGAGCAGCCCCCCGCCGCCCTCGGCGACCGGCACCAGCCCGACGGCGAACGCGATCGGTACGACGACGGGCGCCGTCAGCACGTCCCCGCCGCGCACCCACAGCGCGGTCAGCACGCACACCGGCAGGAACAGCACGCCGTAGACCGTCGGGGAGGCGCCGAACAGCAGCTGGTCCAGCCAGCCGAGCAGGAACATGGCCGCGAGGCAGAACAGCCCGCTGCCGAGCCCGGTCAGCCGTGGGCTGGGCAGCCGGCCGCCCGCCGCGGCGGGCCGCGCCTCCCGCACCGGGCGCGCGGCCGGCCCGCCGCCCGGCGCGGCCCGGCGCACACCGTCCCGGGCGGGCCGGCGCAGACCGCCGGGCCCGCGCTCGCCGCCCACAGGGCGCCGTCCCTGTGCCGGCAGCGGGGCCGACGGGGGCGTGCCGCGTCGCGGTCCGTCGTTCGGGGGTCGCGATCCGTATTGCTCCACAGGGACCAACCTAGGTCTGTTTATGTGCCGAATCGGCCGTGAGACACGCCGATGGCCAGAGCTTGGCCGGACGATCACCGCCGTCGTGAGGCGGGCGGGCCGGACGCCGTAAACTGGTGGATCGGCCAGTGTCGGTCTCTGGCCCCTGGCAGCCCCTGGCCCACTCAACTACGGGAAGTCGCAACGTGTCGCTCACGATCGGAATCGTCGGCCTGCCCAATGTCGGCAAGTCGACCCTGTTCAACGCCCTGACCAAGAACGACGTGCTGGCGGCCAACTACCCGTTCGCCACGATCGAGCCGAACGTCGGCGTCGTCGGCGTGCCCGACGGCCGCCTCGCCAAGCTCGCCTCGATCTTCAAGTCCGAGCGCATCCTTCCGGCCACGGTCGACTTCGTCGACATCGCCGGCATCGTGCGCGGTGCCTCGGAGGGCGAGGGCCTGGGCAACAAGTTCCTCGCGAACATCCGCGAGTCCGACGCGATCTGCCAGGTCATCCGCGCCTTCAAGGACGAGAACGTCGTCCACGTCGACGGCAAGGTCTCGCCGAAGGACGACATCGAGACGATCAACACCGAGCTGATCCTCGCCGACCTCCAGACCATCGAGAAGGTCCTGCCCCGGCTCCAGAAGGAGTCCCGGATCAAGAAGGACATCGCGCCCAAGGTCAAGGCCGTCGAGGAGGCCAAGGAGATCCTGGAGAAGGGCGACACGCTCTTCGCGCACGGCATCGTCCAGGGCAGTGAGCGCGCCGAGCTCCTGCACGACCTGCACCTGCTCACCACCAAGCCCTTCCTCTACGTCTTCAACGTGGACGAGGACGAGCTGGTGGACGAGGAGTTCAAGAACGAGCAGCGCGCCCTGGTCGCCCCCGCCGAGGCGATCTTCCTCAACGCCAAGCTGGAGGCCGACCTCGCCGAGCTGGACGAGGAGGAGGCCCTGGAGCTCCTCCAGTCCGTCGGCCAGGACGAGCCCGGCCTCGCCACCCTCGCCCGCGTCGGCTTCGACACCCTCGGCCTGCAGACGTACCTGACCGCGGGCCCCAAGGAGTCCCGCGCCTGGACGATCAAGAAGGGTGCGACGGCCCCCGAGGCGGCCGGTGTCATCCACACCGACTTCCAGAAGGGCTTCATCAAGGCCGAGGTCATCTCCTTCGGCGACCTGGTCGAGGCCGGCTCGGTCGCCGAGGCCCGCGCCAAGGGCAAGGCGCGCATGGAGGGCAAGGACTATGTGATGCAGGACGGGGACGTGGTGGAGTTCCGGTTCAACGTGTGATCGCGCAGCGTGCAGGCCGGAAGGGGCCGGACTCGTCAGAGCCAGGCCCCTTCCGAGTTCCCGTGCTGACTCTTAGTCGCTCCGCCGCGGGATGAGCTTGTCGAGATCCAGGGTGATCTCGAACGGCACGGGGCGCTTCAGGCTGCCCCGGAAGATGCCGGCGGGCGCGTAGGCGCCGGTCGGTTCGTCGAGTTCGTAGACGTGGACGACGGGAGCGCCGCCTTCGTCCTCGATGCACCAGTAGTGCGGGATGCCGGCCTCCGCATACTTACGGAGCTTGACCGTGCGGTCCCGGTGCGCGGACTCAGGTGAGACGACCTCGATGACGAGTCGTACCTCGGCTGGTGCGAACCAGGTGCGGTCGCCGTCGTAATCGGCTGTCGTCAACAGCAGATCCGGTTCCGGCCGGTTTCGCTCGTCGAGCTTTACGGTCATCTCGCGGCCGACCCTGACATCGCCGGGCGCCTGCTCCATGAGGGCGACGGTGAGCATGGTGACGAGGTGGCCGTGCCACCACCTCTGCGGCGACATCATGAAGACGAGGGCTCCGTCGATCAGCTCGGTGTGGCGGGGCGCCTCGGGGAGGCGGTCCAGGTCCTCCGCGAACCAGCCTTCCTCGCGCGGCGGGCGCATCCAGTCGGGCAGTGCGGTCATGGCTCAACCGTAGCGACTCGACGAGGCCCGAGCCACGAGATCGTCAACGGGGCGCAGCGGAGAGGGAGCCGTCCGAATACCGCCCTCGTTCCGAACGTCTGTGCGAGGATCCGTTCGCGCTCGTCACCCGAACCGCCGGCACACGGCTGTGCCGACCACGAAAGGCACCGCGAACCATGACAGTCGACCAGAGCACCAGGGCCAAGGCGCGGCGGCTGCGCGCGCTCGGCTCCGAGTCCGTCCTCGTGCTGCCCAACGCCTGGGACGCGGGCAGCGCCGCCGTGATGGCCGCCGCCGGCGCCCAGGCGATCGCCACCACCAGCGGCGGTGTCGCCTGGTCCCTCGGCAAGGGCGACGGCGAGCGGGCCCACCGCGACGAGATGCTCGCGGCCGCCGCGCGGATCGCCGCCGCGGTCGAGGTCCCGGTGACCGTGGACATCGAGGGCGGCTACGGCGCGGCCCCGGACGAGGTGGCGAAGACGGTCACCGCGGTGGTCGCCGCCGGAGCGGTGGGCGTCAACCTGGAGGACTCCAGGGCCCCCGGCGGCCCGCTGTTCGCCCCCGAGGAGCAGGCCGAGCGGATCGCGGCGGTGCGCGCCGCCGCGACCTCGGCGGGACTGCCCGAGCTGGTGATCAACGCCCGCACGGACGTGTACCTGTTCGGCATCGGGGAGGAGTCCGGCCGGCTGGAGGACGTGCTGGCCCGCGCCGCCGCCTACGAGCGGGCGGGTGCGGACGGCATCTTCGTGCCCGGCCTGCTGGACCTGGCCGTCCTCGGCGAGCTGACCGCCCGCTCCCCGCTGCCGGTGAACGCCATGGCCGGCCCCGGCGGCCCCGGCGTGGCCGAGCTGGCCGAGGCCGGGGTGCGCCGCGTCAGCGTCGGCACCGCGGTCGCCCAGGCCGCGTACACGGCGGCCCGCCGCGCCACCCTGGAACTCCTCGGCTCCGGCACCTACGACGAACTCACCGACGCGCTGGACTTCTCCCGGATGAACGGCCTCTTCGGCGCCTGAGCCCGGCCGGGCGGGGGGCAGGTGCCGGCCACACCGGCCCCCGCGCGCCCGCTCGGCACGTCGAGCGGCAGCGGACCTACCCCGTGCCCAGCCCGAGCGCCACTGCCCCAGCCCGGCCCGTGCGCCGTCGCGCCCCCCGGACGGCCCGGCCTTCCGCAGGCACGTGTCCCGGCGGGAATCCCCGGACCCGGCCCCGTTCACCCCCGCGCCCCCGTGCCGTCCCCGTCCGGGCCCCGCCGGCTTCCCGCTGCCGCCAGGCCGCCAGGACGCCGGAGCCCTGTCAGCCGACGGGGGACGGCACCGGGTACGGTGCCGGTTCCGTCACCCAGCCCGCCGCCAGTACCAGGCGGGACTCGCGGTCGGTGGCCAGGAAGGCGAAGGGGCGGTCGAAGGTCACGCGGACGACCGTCGTCTCGTACCGGTACTGCGGGACCCCGCCGGCCGGCACCGGCATGACCGCCGTCACCGCCGCCGCCCGGAAGCCGAGCGCGCCGAACTGGGCCACGGCCGACTGGCGGGCCTCGCCGACGGCCAGCGGGTGAGGGCTCACCCCCGGGAAGTGAGCGGTCGCGGTGTCCGTCGCCGTGCCGAGGCCGAACAGGCCGGGCAGGGCGAGCAGATCGTGGTCGGCCCGTACCTCGTACGCCACCGTCGTGACGTCCAGCGTCGTCGGCTGCGGCGCGGTCGCCGGCTGCTGCTCCACGTGCAGACCGGGACCCACGTGCCCGTGCGGGAGCGCGCCGCCCCCGGTCAGCGGCAGACCGCGCTCCACGATCCCCACCCCGGCCGCCAGCACCTGACCCGGCGTCATCCGCTCCTCGCCCAGCACCAGATGCACGTCGACGCCGTTGTCCCCGGGCACCGTCAGCGCGGTGACGAAGCCGTCCGGCGTGGCAGCCACCCCCACCCGGTCCGGCCGCACACTGCGCCGGTGCAGTCCGCGCAGGGCGCGGCCCCGCCAGGGGCCGGAGCCGGGCCGCAGCGGCCGCTCCTCGAACGGCTGCCGCCACCGGGTGCGCAGCGCGAGGGCGCCGGCCAGCACCATCCGCGCCTCCCGGGTCAGCGTCACCGGCATGCGCTCGACCAGCCCGCCGGTCCGCTCGGCCGCCCAGGCGTCCAGCCGCTCCTGCGCGGTGACTAGGTCGTCGCCGAAGACCCCGTGGGTCCCGGCGGGCAGCCCGGTCCGCCACTCCTCCCGCAGGGCCAGCCCGTGGTGCGTCCACAGGCCGAGCGCCGCGTCCAGACCGGCGACCCCCGCCAGCCCGGCCAGCAACTCCCGCGCGGCACCGGCCGCCTGCTCGGCGGGCACGCCCAGCGCGCCGGCCAGTTCCGCGCGCGCCGGGCCCGCCGCGCCGTCGGCCAGGAAGGCCAGCAGCGGCCACACACCCGGCGCGGAGAACACCGTGCCCTCGCCGTCCAGGGCCTGCGCCCACCGGGCCGTCAGCCCGTTCACCCGCCCGACGGCCTCCCCGGCCACCGTGCTCGTCCCCACCCGCATTCCGCCCCCGTTCCGGTCACGCTTACCATGCGGCCAGTCGTACGTCAGTCCAGCCGCCGGCCGGCCGCCGGTCCCCTGTGCCGCCGCCGCCCGATCCAGGAGCACGGTACCGGTGTCCCTCCCCCCGCCTCCCGGCCCCCACCAGCCACGGGAGCCGTTCCAGCCACCCCGGCCGCAGCCGCCGGAGCCGTACGGCCCGCCGCCGTACCCCCAACCGCCGCTCGGCTCACCGGGGTTGCCCGCCTACCAGCCGTGGTCGCAGGGCTACCACCCCTACAACCACCCCGCGCCGGTCAACGGCCTCGCCATCGCCTCCCTGGTGTTCGGGGTGCTGTGCTGCCTGCCCGGGGTGGGGCTGGTGCTCGGGCTGGCCGGGCTGCGCCAGATCCGCCGCCGCGGCGAGCGCGGCACGGGGCTGGCCGTGGGCGGCGCGGCGCTGTCCGGGGTGGGGCTCGTGCTGTGGGCGCTGCTGCTCGCGACGGGCGGCGCCTCGGCGCTGTGGCACGGGTTCGAGGACGGCGCACACGGCGGCAGGACCCTCGCGCCGGCCAAGGGCGAGTGCTTCGACACGCCGGGGGGCACGCTCAGCGGTGACACCTACGACGTGGACAGGGTTCCTTGCGCCGGCGCGCACGACGGCGAGGTGTTCGCCACCGTCACGCTCCCCGGCGGCTCCTACCCGGGCGACGACGCGGTCGCCGACACCGCCGACGAGCGCTGCTGGAGCCTGCGGGACGGCTACGCGATGGACGGCTGGGCGGTCCCGCGGGACGTCGACGTGTACTACCTGACGCCGACCGAGGACAGCTGGGCCGCCGGGGACCGCGAGATCACCTGCGTGTTCGGCAACACCGCCGAGGGCGAGGACCTGACCGGGTCGCTGCGCAACGACGAGACCGTCCTCGACGCCGACCAGGTCGCCTATCTGAGGGCCGCTCACGTCCTCAACGCCGCCCTGGACACCGCTCCTGACGAGGAGTACGTCGAGGACGACCTGCCGGGGCACAAGGCCTGGGCGGGCCGGGTGTCGGCCGCGCTGGGCGAACAGGCCCGGATGCTGCGCGCGCACGACTGGCCCGCCGGCGCCCGCGGGCCCGTGACCGCGCTCGCCGCCGGCCTGGACAAGGCGCGCGCGCAGTGGGCCGAGGCCGCGCGGGCCGGGGACGCGGACGCCTTCTACGAGCACTACGACGCCGGCGTCGGCCTCATCGACCCGTCCCGGGGGGTCGCCGCGCGCAGGGCCCTGGGGCTCGCCACCACCGTGCCGGCCGGCGACGACGGATCCGACGCGAGCGTCCAGGTGTGAGGGCGGGCCCGTCCTGGGCAGACAGGGCCTGGGTGAAGCCCTCCCCGGACTTTTGTCATCACATCGAGTGATTCTCTGGCCTTTGCTTGCACGGCTCAACCCACGGTTGCCAGGCTGTTGCTGTCTGTACAACCTGATGGGAGCGGCCAGTGACTTTCGGTGAGCAGCCGGCGTACCTGCGTGTCGCGGGTGATCTCCGCAAGAAGATCGTCGACGGTTCACTGCCGCCCCACACCCGCCTGCCTTCGCAGGCCCGCATCCGCGAGGAGTACGGCGTCTCGGACACGGTCGCGCTGGAGGCCCGCAAGGTGCTGATGGCCGAGGGGCTGGTCGAGGGCCGCTCCGGCTCGGGGACGTACGTGCGCGAGCGGCCCGTGCCCCGGCGGGTCGCCCGCTCCGGATACCGTCCGGCCGGCGGCGCCACCCCGTTCCGCCAGGAGCAGTCCGAAGCCTCGGCGCGCGGTACCTGGGAGTCCAGCAGCGAGCAGACCGAGGCCGGCGTGGCCATCGCCGAGCGGCTCGCGATCCAGGCCGGCGACCGGGTCATGCGCACCAAGTACCTGTTCCGGGAGGGCGGCGAGCCCATGATGCTCTCCACCTCCTGGGAACCCCTCGCCGTCACCGGCCGCACCCCGGTGATGCTCCCCGAGGAGGGGCCGCTCGGCGGGATGGGCGTGGTCGAGCGCATGCGGGCCATCGACGTCATCGTGGACAACGTCACCGAGGAGGTCGGCGCCCGCCCCGGCCTCGCCGAGGAACTGCACCTGCTCGGCGGCGTCCCCGGGCACGTGGTCCTCGTCGTCCAGCGCACCTACTTCGCCTCCGGGCGCCCGGTGGAGACCGCCGACGTGGTCATCCCGGCCGACCGCTACCGGGTCGCCTACCACCTGCCCGTCCGGTGAACGCCCCCGCCCTGACCGTCGTCCGCGCACCCCTCCGCGTGAGGTAGCGCACATTCCGATGCGCCGCCCGGGCCGCCGGCGGTGCCGTACCGCTCCCGACGCCGCCGCGCGAGCCGCAGTGATCCGGCCGTTCTCGCAGGTGGTCCGGGGCGCCTTCGGCATGCCCACGCCCCGGGACAGCCGTGCTGCCGACGGCGCGTTCGGCCTCGTGCGCCCCCGGCGTTCTGGCTCGATGCGTACCTCTTTGTGAAAAGCCGTATTCGCAGCGTGAAGGTTGGGCGTACGCTCGGGCATATGCGGATTGCGGTTTCCTTAGACGGGGCGCGGCGGGGGGCCGGGCCCGGGGGAGGGCGGGGCGGTGCGAGAAGGAGCGCGGGCGGTGGGGGCCATGGGTGAGGGCACGGTGTCCCTGCCCTGGATCGTGATACGGCAGGACGACAACGGCAATCGCTACCGCGTCGGCCGGTACGCGACCCGCGCCGAGGCGCAGCAGATCGCCGACAGCCTCGACGACCGGGGGCACAAGCAGCTCTACTGGGTCGAGCGCATCGGCCATAACGGGGACGGCGCGCAGAACTGACCGGTCGCGCGCTCCCGTAGGCTCCGCCCCATGACGCGTACGACTTCCGGGGCGCAACGGACCGTGGTGGTGGGGGCCGCCCTGCTCGACGGCGGCAGACTGCTGGCCGCGCGCCGCAGCGCACCCGCCGACCTGGCCGGACGCTGGGAGCTGCCCGGTGGCAAGGTCGAGGCGGGGGAGCGGCCCGAGGACGCGCTGGTGCGCGAACTGCGCGAGGAACTGGGCGTCGACGCCGAGCCGGTCGACCGCGTGCCCGGCGAGTGGCCGCTGCGGACGCCGTACGTCCTCCAGGTGTGGACCGTCCGCCTGCTCCCCGGCTCCCCCCTGCCCCGGCCCCTCCAGGACCACGACGAACTGCGCTGGCTGACGCCGGACCGGATCTGGGAGGTCGACTGGCTCGACCAGGACGTCCCCGCGGTCCGCGAGGCGATGGCCGTGATCGGGCACGGGGTGTAGGCGCACGGCCCCCCGGCGGGACGCGCCCGTTCGTGCCACAGTGCGCCCTCTCACGCGGTACTGCCGCCGGGATATCGGGTATGGGCCCATTAACCCCATGAAATCGGACATGGGTGGGCTCGCTGGCCTGGGAAGTGATCGGCGTGATCGACACCGATGGCGACTGCGCCGAGTGGACGTTTCCCGCGGAACCGGGCGCCGTGCGCAGCGCCCGCGCGGCGGTCCGCTCCCAGCTGCACGGCTGGCAGCTGGACTGCGTCGCCGACCTCGCCGCGTTGCTGGTCAGCGAGCTGGTCACCAACTCGCTGCGGCACGCCACCGGTCCCATCGGCGTACGGCTCGTCCGCCCCGCCGGGCTCGACGGCATCCTGCGCGTAGAGGTCTCCGACCCGCTCCCCGACCTGCCGCGCGAGCGCGTCGCCCACCCCGAGGACGAGAGCGGACGCGGCCTTCAGCTGGTCGCCGGCTCCTCCCTCAGCTGGGGCACCCGGCCCGCCGCGAACGGAAAGACCGTCTGGTTCGAACTGGCGGTGCCCGGGTGACGGCTCGGCACGGCACGCGCAGGGGCACGGGGGTGTACAGCCGACGGCGTGCCGTCCATCGTGCGCGCCGGGGGCGCACGTGGTCCCGCGGTGTGTGGTTCGGTGGTGTGTTCCCTGGTTAGAAGAGTGGGAGTGTTGTCACGGACCGGTCCTAAAAGCACCTGGACCGTGCTGTGATCGTGAACACCGTGTTGTGCGGCGCCGTAGTGCTGGATACTGCGGGCAGCCGCCCCCGGTGACCGGTGCCGGACGCGGTGAGCTGGAGGGGACGGTTCGCGTGAGCGAGATACCAGCGAAGGCCACGGAGTCCGAGGACCCGTCGGACGGCGCGAGGAGGCAGGCCGCGGAGGCCGCCGCGGCACCCGGTGACGCCATGTGGCAGAGCAGTCCGCCCGGTTCCATCTACGACTACATCAAGGTCGCGTCCTTCTCCATCAGTCCCGGCGGGCTGGTCGACCAGTGGAGCCTGCGCGCCGAGCAGCTCTTCGGCATCCCCGCCGCACGCGCCGTCGGCATGGACCCCATAGAGGCCTTCATCGACCCCGATCTGCGCGAGCGCGGCCAGCGGAAGATGGCCGAGATCCTCGACGGCCGGGAGTGGACCGGAGTAGTGCCGTTCCGGATGCCCGACCGGCCGGACGGCACGCGCGGTGAAGAGGGCCTGGCCGAGGTGTACGTCATGCCGACGCGCACCGCCGAGGGCGACAAGGCGGCCGTGTGCATCGTCGTGGACGTCCGCACGCTGCGCAGCATCGAGACCGACCTCGCCGCCTCGCAGGCCATCTTCGGTCAATCCCCTTTCGGCTTCCTCCTGATCGACACCGATCTGCGGGTGCGCCGCGCCAACAAGCGGTTCGCCTCCATCTTCGGCGGCACCCCGGACGACCACCGGGGCAAGGGCGTCCACGACTACCTGCCGCGCGGCGAGGCCGAGCGGGTCTCGGCCACGCTGCGACGGGTGCTGGAGAGCGGCGAGTCCATCACCGACATGCACGTCACCGGCTTCGTCCCGGGTTCCGAGGAACGCCGGCACTGGTCGGTCAACCTCTACCGCGTGCAGAGCGGCAGCGGCCGGCCCATCGGCATCGCCTGGCTCGGCACCGACATCACCTCCCGTCGCGCCGCCGCCCGTGAGGCCGCCGCCGCCCGGCGCAACCTCGCCCTGCTCAACGAGGCCGGCGCCCGCATAGGCAACTCCCTCGACCTGGAGACCACGGCCCGCGAACTCCTCGACGTCGTCGTCCCCGGCTTCTGCGACCTCGCCACCGTCGACCTCTACCAGGGCCTGCTGACCGGCGACGAGACCCCGCCCGGCCTCGCCGACGGCAGCGCCGAACTGCGCCGCGTCGCCTACGCCAGCGCCGTCTCCGGTGCGCCCTTCGGCAGTTCCGGCAAGCGCGTCGAGGTCGGCGCGGTCCACCACTTCCCGTTCACCTCGCCCTGCGCGGACGCCCTGCGCACCGCCCGCCCGCAGCACGTGCCCGCCGAGGAGGGCGGTCTCGTGCAGTCCACGCTGGCGGTGCCGATGGTCGCCCACGACACGGTCGTGGGCCTCGCGCAGTTCGCCCGGACGAAGGGCAGCGAGCCGTTCGGCGACCGCGACCGGGACCTCGCGGTCGAACTGGCCGCACGGGCCGCCGTCTGCATCGACAACGCGCGCCTGTACCGCCGGGAGCACGAACGGGCGTTGATACTGCAACGCTCCCTGCTCCCGCCCGGCGACCCCGAGGCGTCCGGCCTGGACATCGCCTGCCGCTACCTTCCCGGCAACGCGGCGACGGAGGTGGGCGGAGACTGGTTCGACGTCATCGAACTCCCCGGTCACCGCACGGCCCTGGTGGTCGGGGACGTCATGGGCCGGGGCCTCAGGGCGGCGGTGGCGATGGGCGAACTCCGCACCGCCGTGCGCACGCTGGCCCTGCTGGACCTGGAACCGGCGGAAGTGCTCTCGGCGTTGGACGAGATCGCGCGGGGCCTCGGCACGCCCGGCGGCATCCAGCAGGCGACCCGGACGGCCCGTCAGCCCCGGGACGCGGACCTCTCCGAGGTGTACCTCGCGACCTGCGTGTACGCCGTGTACGACTCCGTCACCCGACGCTGCACGTTCGCCAACGCCGGGCATCTGCCGCCGGTGCTGGTCGAGCCCGGTGAGGCGGCGCTGATGCTCGACGTGCCGCCCGGCATGCCGCTGGGCGTGGGCGGGGAGCCGTTCGAGGAGGTCGAGGTCGAACTCCCCGAGGGCGCACTCCTCGCGCTCTACACGGACGGCCTGGTCGAATCCCGCGACCACCCGCTGGACGAGGGGCTCCAGGCCTTCGTCGGCGCGCTCACCGACCCCTCCCAGCCCCTGGAGGACGTCTGCGACCACGTCCTCAACACCCTCGACACCCACCACGGCGAGGACGACATCGCCCTGCTGATGGCCCGGGTGCAGGGGCTGCCCGCCGAGTCCGTCGGCGACTGGACGCTGCCGCGCGAGCCGCGCAGTGTGGGCCGGGCCCGGGAGTACGCCCGCGGGCAGCTGCTCTCCTGGGACCTGGAGCCGCTGGTCGACACGACGGAACTGCTGGTCAGCGAGCTGGTGACGAACGCGCTGCGGTACGGCGAGGGGGACATCAGGCTACGGCTGCTGCTGGACCGCACCCTGGTCTGCGAGGTCTGGGACTCCGGCCTGGTCCAGCCCCGGCGCCGCCGCGCCCGGGACACCGACGAGGGCGGACGCGGGCTCCAGCTGGTCGGGCTGCTCAGCGCGGCCTGGGGCTCCCGGCGGACGCCTCGCGGCAAGACGGTGTGGTTCGAGTTGCCGCTGCCCGGCGCGGACGGCGGCCTCACCGACCCGGCGGAGGCCCTGCTGAGCCTGTTCTGACCCCGGACGCCCCCGCGGCCCGCCGGGCTCCGAGGTGCCCCCCAGGCCGCCGCTGACGGTTCGGGGGGCCCGGCCGGACCTACCTGTGCAGCCGGGAGCGGGTGCGGGGGCCGCCGAACGCGGGCGGGGGACCGCCGTCCGGGTCCTCCGCGAGGAGGATCCCGCCCAGGACCGCACCGGCGAGACCGGCCGCGTCCCCCGCCGTTCCGTGGGCCCGGACGTCCCGGCCGGCCAGCCTCCGCGCCTCACCGGCCACGACGTCGGCCCGCCCCGCGTCGCCCGCGCCCTGCTCGCGCGCCGCCTCCGCCAGCCGCGCCCGGGCCTCCGTACCCACCGCCCCCCGGTGCACCCCGACGAACTCCTCCGCCGCGGCGACCGAACTCCGCGCCACGAGCAGCGCCGCCGTGTCCAGCACCCCCGACCGCCCCCCCGTCAGCCGCTCGACGGCCCGGGTGATCCGGCGCAGCGCGTCCAGCGGGTCGTACGGCCCACCGGTCAGCTCCTCGCGGACCGCCGCCAGCACCCCGTCGGCGTACGCCGATCGGGCAGGCGGTTCGTCCGGGGGCGGCGAGGTCTCCCCGGTCTCCCCTCCGACCGCTGCCGGTGCCCCGTCGGCGGGTGCGGGCCGGGCGTCGGGTCCGCCCGGCGCGGGCGACGTGCGTCGGACCGCCGCCACCTGTGCCTCCGCGCCGGTCAGCGCGGCCGGCAGCAGCCCGGCCGCCTCCCGTACCTGGTCCGCGAGCCGCTCCACCCCGCCCACCAGCACCCCCGTCTGGGCCACCGCGCCCTCGGCCGCGCGCAACTGCCACGCGGCCCGCCGTGTCTCGCCCACGTCGGCGGCCTGCCGGGCCTCGTTCAGCCGTGCGCCGGCGAACACCAGCCGGTCCTTGGCCTGTTCGACGTACCCGGTGACGGACCCGGTGGCCGAGGGCGCGTACCGTTCCCGCAGCGCCGCCAGGGTCCGCTGCGCGGCCGTCGTCCGCGCCGCCAGTTCCCGGAACCGCTCCTCGGCCACCCCCAGCGCCGCGCGCATCGCTTCCTCGTCCGCCGTGAGACCGCGCAACCGGTCCAGCGCCTCCGCCTGCGCGTCCAGCCGCCGCCCTGCCTCCGCGCAGCGCCCGATCACCCCGGCCAGCGCCTGACGCCGGGCGCCCGCCTGTCCGGGGACACCCTCCTCGTACCGCCGCCAGAGCGCGAACGCCGCCGACAGCTCCGTCTCGGCGGCGCGCACCGCGTGCGTGAACGGCTCGGTCCGCTGCTCGCCGAAACGTTCCCGCACGAAGGACAGTTCCTCCCGGCTGGTCCGTACGCAGTCGTCGGCCAGCCGCAGTGCCGCCCGGGCCTGGCGCTCGGAGTCGGCCGGGGCGGCCACGGGCGGACGCTTCGGGACGATGCCCGGGGTCGTCCGGGTCCGCGCCCGGCGGGTGCGCCGCACCCAGCCGTATCCGGCCAGGGCCACGGCCGCGACCCCGGCGACGAGCGGCAGCACGAGATCGGCGGTCGACGCGCCGGCCGGCCGCGGCGCGGCGGCGCTCGCCACCGCGCCGGCGGGAGCCACGGGAACCGGATCAGGGGCATCGGCCGTCATCACCGGCAACACCAGCCACCCCGCTCCCACCAGGGCGCCCAGCACGGCATGCGCCACCCGCACCCGTAGGTGCGCGGTGGCCCGCCGGGTCCGGCCCCGGAACTGGGAGGAGGTCACGTTCCGGAGCGTATGGGCAGGTAGACGACTCCGCGAGCGGGATGGACACGGGTGGGGGAGCAGGCGGACAGGGGGACGGAATGGACGAGAACCGGACGCACGGCATCCCGGCGGACGGGCACCGGACCGACCGGCACCCCCCGGCGCCGGACCCCGTCCGGCAGGAGCAGTCCCGGCCGGACGGCCACGACGACCCGGACGGCCTCGACGACCCCGCCGCCCCCGGAACCCAGCCCCCGCCCCCCGTCCGATCCCGCCCCCGCTCCCGCACGCGCCGGCTCCTCCGGGTCGCCGCCGGACTCCTCGCCCTCCTCCTGCTCCCCCTGCTCGCCGCCGAGACGGCCCTCCGGCTCGAGTACACCGGCGATCCGGCCCCCGGCACCCGCACCCGGCACCGGGACGCCCTCTGGCTCGGGCACGCCTGGGTGGACGGGCGGAAGACCGACCGGGACGTCGAGGTCCTCGCCCGCCGCCTGCGGAGCACCGGGATCAGCGATCTGTACGTCCACGCGGGACCCCTGGAACACGACGGGACCCTGCCGGCGTCGGCGTACCCGAAGGCCCGCCGGCTGATCGCGGCCGTCCACCGGGAACTGCCCGGCGTCCGCGTCCAGGCCTGGCTCGGCGACAAGCTGGCCACGGAGAGCCCGGACGGCCTGCGCCTGGAGCGCGCCGCGACCCGGGCGGCGGTCGTCGCCTCGGCCCGGCAGATCCTCGCCGCCGGCTTCCAGGGCACCCACGTCGACCTGGAGCCGCTCCACTCCGGCGACCGCGACTTCCTGTCCCTCCTGGACGACCTGCGCGGCCTCACCCACGCCCGGGGCGCCGTCCTGTCCGTCGCCGCCCACCAGATCGACCCGCTGCCCGCCTTCCACTCCTTCTGGGGAACGGCCACCGGCCACCCCAAGTGGTGGTCGCAGGCGTACTTCGGGCAGGTGGCCCGCCGGGTGGACCAGATCGCCGTCATGTCGTACGACACCATGCAGCCGCTGCCGAGCCTGTACGGCGGCTATGTGGCCCAGCAGACCAGCCTGGCCCTGGAGGTCACCCCCGAGAGCACCGACCTGCTGATGGGCCTGCCCTTCTACCACGAGAACCGGTTCGGTCACCTGGCGCGCGCCGAGACCGTCCCGGCCGCCGTGCGCGGGGTCCGCCTCGGACTGAGCCGCACGGACTCCGGCCGCGCCCGCTTCGGTGTCGCCCTCTACGTGGACTTCGCGGCCACCGAGGCGGACTGGCGGGCGTACCGGGAGGACTGGGCGGCTACGCCCCCGACCGCCTCCTGATCTTCGAACCCAGCCAGACCAGCGGGTCGTACTTGCGGTCCACCGCGCGTTCCTTCAGCGGGATCAGGGCGTTGTCGGTGATCTTGATGTCCTCGGGGCAGACCTCGGTGCAGCACTTGGTGATGTTGCAGTAGCCGAGGCCGTGGTCGTCCTGGGCGGTGCGGCTGCGGTCCAGGCCGGCCCCGGCGGCCGCGTCCAGCGGGTGCATGTCGAGTTCGGCGACGCGCATCAGGTAGCGCGGGCCGGCGAACGCCTCCTTGTTCTCCTCGTGGTCGCGCACCACGTGGCAGGTGTTCTGGCACAGGAAGCACTCGATGCACTTGCGGAACTCCTGCGGGCGGTCCACGTCCTCCTGGAACATGCGGTACTCGCCGGGGCCGAGACCGGGGGGCGGGACGAAGGCGGGGACCTCGCGCGCCTTCCGGTAGTTGAAGCCGACGTCGGTCACCAGGTCCCGGATCACCGGGAAGGCGCGCAGTGGGGTGATCGTGATCGTCTCCGCGCGGTCGAAGACCGACATGCGGGTCATGCACAGCAGCCGGGGGCGGCCGTTGACCTCCGCCGAGCACGAGCCGCACTTGCCGGCCTTGCAGTTCCAGCGCACGGCGAGGTCGGGTGCCTGGGTCGCCTGGAGGCGGTGGACGATGTCCAGGACGACCTCGCCGTCGTTCACCTCGACCGTGAAGTCCTCAAGGCCCCCGCCCCGTTCGTCGCCCCGCCACACCTGGAAGCGGGCTTCGTAGCTGCTCACTCGTACAGCTCCTCTTCGGCGAGGTACTTGACCAGCTCCTCCTTCTCGAAGAGGGCGAGCAGGTCCGGGCGGATGGGGTCGGTGGTCTCGCGGGTCAGGCGGATCTGGCCGCGGGCCGGGTCGGTCGCCGCGAGGCCGCCGGCGGGGTCGGCGAGGGCGCACAGCAGGTTCACGTTGCGCCAGGCCCGGTCCATCCGGGGGTGGTCCTCGCGGGTGTGCCCGCCGCGCGACTCGGTGCGCTCCAGCGCGGCCCGCGCCACGCACTCGCTGACCAGCAGCATGTTCCTGAGGTCCAGGGCGAGGTGCCAGCCGGGGTTGAACTGGCGGTGGCCCTCGACGCCGGCCCGCCGGGCCCGGGTCCGCAGCTCGGCCAGCCTGTGCAGGGCCTGCTCCATCTCGCCCTCGCGGCGGATGATGCCGACCAGGTCGTTCATCGTCTGCTGGAGTTCCTGGTGCAGGGTGTACGGGTTCTCCGGCGGCCCCGCCTCGCCCTCCGCCCCGGCGGAGAACGGCCGCAGCGCCTCCGCCGACGCCGTGCCGACCTGGGCGTCGTCCACGGGCGGGCGCCGGTCCGCCAGCGCCCGCGCGTACTCGGCCGCGTGCCAGCCGGCCCGGCGCCCGAACACCAGCAGGTCGGAGAGGGAGTTGCCGCCGAGCCGGTTGGAGCCGTGCATGCCGCCGGCCACCTCGCCGGCCGCGTACAGTCCGGGCACCCCGCGCGCCGCCGCCGTGTCGGAGTCGACCGCGACGCCGCCCATCACGTAGTGGCAGGTCGGCCCGACCTCCATCGCCTCAGCGGTGATGTCGACGTCCGCCAGCTCCTTGAACTGGTGGTACATGGACGGCAGCCGGCGCCGGATCACCTCGGCGGGCATCCGGGTCGACACGTCCAGGAAGACCCCGCCGTGCGGGGAGCCCCGGCCCGCCTTCACCTCGGCGTTGATCGCGCGGGCCACCTCGTCGCGGGGGAGGAGTTCGGGCGGCCGGCGGTTGTCGTCCGGGTCCTCGTACCACCGGTCGGCCTCCTCCTCCGACTCGGCGTACTTCTCCTTGAAGACGTCCGGGACGTAGTCGAACATGAACCGCTTGCCCTCGGAGTTCCGCAGCACCCCGCCGTCTCCGCGCACCGACTCGGTGACGAGGATGCCCTTCACCGACGGCGGCCAGACCATGCCGGTCGGATGGAACTGCACGAACTCCATGTTCAGCAGCGGGGCGCCGGCCAGCAGCGCCAGCGCGTGCCCGTCGCCCGTGTACTCCCACGAGTTGGACGTGACCTTGAAGGACTTGCCGATGCCGCCGGTCGCGAGGACCACGGCCGGCGCCTGGAGGACGAAGAAGCGCCCGGTCTCACGGTCGTAGGCGAACACGCCCGAGACGCGGTCGCCGTCCTTGAGGATTCTCGTGACCGTGCACTCCTGGAAGACCTTCAGCCGGGACTCGTAGTCCCCGGTCCGGCGGAAGTCCTCCTGCTGGAGCGCGACGGTCTTCTGCTGGAGCGTGCGGATCAGCTCCAGGCCCGTACGGTCGCCCACGTGGGCGAGGCGCGGGTACTCGTGCCCGCCGAAGTTCCGCTGCGAGATGCGGCCGTCCTTCGTGCGGTCGAACAGCGCGCCCCAGGTCTCCAGCTCCCAGACCCGGTCCGGGGCCTCCTGCGCGTGCAGTTCGGCCATCCGCCACTGGTTCAGGAACTTGCCGCCGCGCATGGTGTCGCGGAAGTGGACCTGCCAGGTGTCGTGCTCGTTGGCGTTGGCCATCGCCGCCGCGATGCCGCCCTCGGCCATCACGGTGTGCGCCTTGCCGAACAGCGACTTGCAGATCACGGCCGTGCGGGCGCCCCGCTCGCGCGCCTCGACGGCCGCGCGCAGGCCCGCGCCCCCGGCGCCGATCACGACGACGTCCCACTCCTGCCGGTCGACCACGGACATCGGTTCAGTCCCTCACTGGATCTCTAGAAGAAGCGTGGATCGTCGAAAGCCCCGGACGCGACCAGGTAGACGTAGAAGTCGGCGAGCGCCACGCTCAGCAGCGAGGCCCAGGCCAGCTGCATGTGACGGGCGTTGAGCCGGCCGACGAACCGCCAGGCGCGGTAGCGCACGGGGTGCCGGGAGAAGTGCTTGAGCTTGCCGCCGACGATGTGCCGGCAGGAGTGGCACGAGAGGGTGTACGCCCAGATCAGCGCGATGTTGGCGAGGAAGACCAGGGTGCCGAGGCCCATGTGCCCCCACCGGTAGTGCTGGTCCCGGAAGGACAGCGCGGTGTCGTACGTCAGCACGCCGGCCACCAGCAGGGCGGCGTAGAAGAAGTAGCGGTGGACGTTCTGCAGGACCAGCGGGAAGCGGGTCTCGCCGGTGTACGTCCGGTGCGGCTCGGCCACCGCGCAGGCGGGCGGGGACGCCCAGAAGGCGCGGTAGTACGCCTTGCGGTAGTAGTAGCAGGTCAGCCGGAAGCCGAGCGGGAAGATCAGGATGATGACGGCGGGGGAGATCCCCCACCAGCTCCCGAAGAGGTGGGCGTTGGGCCCGGCGCGCATGGTCCGGCAGTTCTCCGCCAGGCACGGCGAGTAGAACGGCGAGACGTACGGGGCCGCGTAGTAGTGGGCGTTCGCGAAGGCCCGCCACGTCGAGTACACGACGAAGGCCAGCAGGCCGGCCGCGGTGGCGGCGGGCGCCAGCCACCAGCGGTCGGTCCGCAGGTGCGGGGCGGCGATCGCGGCGCGCGTACGGGTGCGTACGCCACCGCCGTTCTGCTGGGGTTCCGTACCAGTGGCCAAGGGGGACTCCGGTCGGTTCGGGGGAGTGTCAGGGGGCGCGGCGGTCGCGGGCGCCCAGGCCCTCGTCGTCCGAGTCCGTCCACAGGCTGATGTCGTAGGGCGCGTCGGAGATGGTGACGAGGTCGGGCCGGCGTGGCGTGGCCGGGGCCGCGGCGGCCTCCCGCAGCAGTGCCACGCTCTCGCGCAGGTGGTCGGCGTCCAGGCGGACGCGGCGTATCTCCAGAGCGCCGCCGAGCTGGTTCTCCAGGCGGCTCACGGACCGGTTGAGGTCGTCGAGACAGCGCTGGACGGCGTTGATGTCGTCGTGCACGGACATGACTTGCCCTCGCTTCCGCGGGTCCGGCGGTCATGGGCGGCAACGTTCATGCGCCTTGGAGTCTCGCGCCTCCCGACCGCCGGTGTGAAGGGATGTGCAGCGATTGGCCGGGGCGTACGGACGCACCGCCCGGTGTGTTGCGCCGCACGGGTGGGCTTACGGGCCGTCGCCGTCGTGTCGCCCACCGTGTCCGGATCCTTTCCTCTTCAGTGGCCGCATAGATCTGATCAGCTCCATATACCGCCAAACGTGATCAGCTCCATATACCGACAAATGTGAGCATAAGGCCCGTGGCTTCCTGGAGGTAGCAGAGATGTCCTACGACGGCGTTGGACAGCGCCCCGAAGCGGCGCGAGGCTCCACCGACGGGCGGCTCCGCCGCGGGGCGCGACCGGCCACGACGCCCCTGCGCACGGCCGGCGGCCGGTCCCGGCACGTGCGGCGCGTCCTGGTCTTCCTCGGCGCGGGCGCCCTCGCCGTCCCGCTGCTCGCCGGCTGCGGCGAGGACGACGAGGCCGGCACCCCCCTCGCACCGCAGGACATCGCTCTGGTCACCCGCGACAAGGTCGCCGACGGCGGCACCCTGAAGTGGGCCGTGGACGCCGTACCGGAGACCCTGAACACCTTCCAGGCCGACGCCGACGCCGGCACCAGCCGGGTCGCCCAGGCCGTGCTGCCGTCCATGTTCCGGCTGGACGCCGCCGGGCGGCCGGTGGCCAACCCGGCCTACCTGGAGTCGGCCGAGGTCATCGAGACCGAGCCGCGCCAGGTCGTGCTGTACAAGCTGAACCAGCAGGCCGTGTGGACCGACGGCCGGGAGATCGGCGCCGCCGACTTCGTCGCCCAGTGGCGCGCCCTGTCCGGCAGGAACAGCGCCTTCTGGACCGCCCGCAACGCCGGCTACGACCGCATCGCCAAGATCGAGCGCGGCGCCAGCGACCTCCAGGTGCGGGTCACCTTCTCCCGCCCCTACGCCGACTGGAAGTCGCTGTTCTCCCCGCTGTACCCGAAGGACGTCATGGGCACCCCGGACGCCTTCAACGACGGCGCCCGGCGCAAGCTGAAGGTCACCGCCGGGCCGTTCAAGGTCGCGAAGGTCGACACCGCCAAGAAGGACGTGGTCCTCACCCGCAATCCGCGCTGGTGGGGCAAGCCCGCCAAGCTCAACGAGATCGTGCTGCACGCCGTGACGCGCGACAAGCGGGCCGCCGCCCTCGCCGACGGCAGCGCGGACCTCGCCGAGGTCGACTCCGCCGACGCCCAGCGCATCGGCCTCGCCCACCGCGAGAAGGGCACCGGCACCCCGCTCCAGGGCGCCGGGGGCAGGACCTCGGCGAAGAAGCTGCGCGACTGGGCGCTCGCGCACGGCTTCGACTCCGACCAGGTGCACGCCGGCAAGGAGAAGCTGCGCAAGGCCGTCACCCGGTACCTGGAGCAGCAGCAGGCGCTGCGGGACGTCGAGGTCCGCAAGTCCCTGGAGCCCGCCTACACCCAGCTCGCCCTCAACGGCTCCACCGGCCCCCTCGCCGACGAACGGGTCCGCCGGGCCGTCGCCCGCGCCCTGGACCGCGGGGAGCTGGCCCGGCTGGTGCTCACCCCGCTGGGGCTGCCCGCCCTACCCGTCGGCAGCCACCTCGCCCTGTCCGGGCAGGCCGCCTACGCCGACGGCAGCGGCGCGATCGGCGGCCAGGACGCCAAGGAGGCGCAGGCGCTGCTCGCCGACGCCGGCTGGGTGCGTGGCGGCCCGCTCAAGGAGCCGAAGAAGCCCGAGAAGGCGGCCGGCCCCCAG
This sequence comes from Streptomyces sp. NPDC047841, assembly GCF_040704085.1. Classification (NCBI taxonomy): domain Bacteria; kingdom Bacillati; phylum Actinomycetota; class Actinomycetes; order Kitasatosporales; family Streptomycetaceae; genus Streptomyces; species Streptomyces sp. NPDC047841. Next base: position 37,387 of record NZ_JBEYRP010000034.1, on the reverse strand, counting down.
CGTCCCACCGAGGACGTGTCGAACGGCGGCAAGGACGGCGAGTACATCGTCGGGGAGGACGACGACGAGAAGGGCCGCGACGACGGGCCCGGCGGCGGGAGCCACGGCGGCACGGACGGCGACGGCAAGAACGAGCGCAAGGAGTCCGCCGGCGACCAGCACGAGCACCCCGACCAGCGTGTCCCGGGAGAGGGCAAACACGGCGGCGCGCCCGGCGCGTACGCCCCGAAGGGCACGGCCGCCCCGGCCGCCGCGCCCGCCGGACCGCTCGCCAAGGACGGCAAGCCGCTCGCGCTGCGCTTCGTCCTGCCCTCCGGGTCCGGCTCGCAGACGCTGAACTCGGTCGGCGAGCGGATCTCCGCGATGCTGGAGCAGGTCGGCATCCGCACGACGATCACCAAGGTCTCGGACGAGAGCTACTTCAAGGACCACATCGCCGCCGGCGACTACGACCTCGCCCTGTACTCCTGGCCGTCCTCCGCGTTCCCGGCGACGGACGCCCGGCCCATCTACGCCAAGCCCGTCGCGGCGGCGGACGGCTCGGTGAACGTCGAGCAGAACTACACTCGGGTCGGCACGGACCAGGTCGACCAGCTCTTCGACCAGGCCGCGACCACGCTGGACGAGGACGAGGCGCGCTCCCTGATCCGCAAGGCCGACGCCCGCATCTGGGCCGCCGCCGGCTCGATCCCGCTCTACCAGCGGCCCCAGCTGGTGGGCGTCCGCAAGAACGTGGTCAACGCGGGGGCCTTCGGCTTCGCGACGCCGGTCTACGAGGACATGGGCTTCTTGAAGAAGGGCGCGAAGGTCTCGCCGAGCCCGGCCAAATAGCCGGCGCCGGGTGCGCCGGAGGCGGCCTGAGCTGCACCGACGTATCCCGGCGAGCTCTGGCGGCGGCGGCCACGTACCATGGGGTGAGGCCGTGGCGTGTCCAGCCCGGCAGGCCCGCGCGGCACGGACGTACGCGCAGGGCAGTCCGCACACTCCGGGAGTACGCCACAATATGGCCACGCGCCACGACATCCGCAACGTCGCCATCGTCGCCCACGTCGACCACGGCAAGACCACCATCGTCGACGGCATGCTGAAGCAGGCCGGTGCCTTCGCCGCCCACCAGCTCGAGCAGGTCGACGACCGCGTCATGGACTCGAACGACCTGGAGCGTGAGAAGGGCATCACGATCCTCGCCAAGAACACGGCGGTGAAGTACCACCCCAAGGACGGCGGGGAGCCCATCACCATCAACATCATCGACACCCCCGGCCACGCCGACTTCGGCGGCGAGGTCGAGCGCGGTCTGTCGATGGTCGACGGTGTCGTGCTGCTGGTGGACGCCTCCGAGGGCCCGCTGCCGCAGACCCGCTTCGTGCTGCGCAAGGCGCTCCAGGCCCGGCTCCCCGTCATCCTGTGCATCAACAAGACGGACCGCCCCGACGCCCGCATCGACGAGGTCGTCAACGAGACCTACGACCTCTTCCTCGACCTGGACGCGGACGAGGAGCAGATCGAGTTCCCGATCGTCTACGCCTGCGGCCGTGACGGCATCGCCTCGCTGACCAAGCCGGACAACGGCACGGTCCCGGCCGACAGCGACAGCCTGGAGCCGTTCTTCTCCACCATCCTGGAGCACATCCCCGCCCCGACCTACGACGAGGACGCCCCGCTCCAGGCGCACGTCACCAACCTGGACGCCGACAACTTCCTCGGCCGTATCGCGCTGCTCCGCGTCGAGCAGGGCGAACTGCGCAAGGGCCAGACGGTCGCCTGGATCAAGCGGGACGGCTCCGTCAGCAACGTCCGCATCTCCGAGCTGATGATGACGGAGGCGCTCACCCGCAAGCCGGCCGAGAAGGCGGGCCCGGGTGACATCTGCGCGGTCGCCGGCATCCCGGACATCATGATCGGCGAGACGCTGGCCGACACCGAGAACCCGGTTGCGCTGCCGCTGATCACGGTGGACGAGCCGGCGATCTCCATGGTGATCGGTACGAACACCTCGCCGCTGGTCGGCCGGGGCGGCACCGGCAAGGGCGCGGACGCCAAGGCGGCCGTGAAGGACCGCAAGGTCACCGCCCGCCAGGTCAAGGACCGCCTGGACCGCGAGCTGATCGGCAACGTCTCGCTGCGCGTGCTGGAGACCGAGCGCCCGGACGCCTGGGAGGTGCAGGGCCGCGGTGAGCTGGCGCTCGCCATCCTGGTCGAGACCATGCGCCGGGAGGGCTACGAACTGACCGTCGGCAAGCCCCGGGTGGTCACCAAGGACGTCGAGGGCAAGGTCTACGAGCCGGTCGAGCGGATGACGATCGACGTGCCCGAGGAGCACATGGGCGCGGTCACGCAGCTCATGGGCGTCCGCAAGGGCCGCATGGACAACATGTCCAACCACGGCTCCGGCTGGGTCCGCATGGAGTTCGTCGTGCCGTCCCGTGGCCTGATCGGTTTCCGTACCGAGTTCCTGACCCAGACCCGCGGCACGGGCATCGCCCACTCCATCCACGAGGGTCACGAGCCCTGGTTCGGTCCGCTGCAGACCCGCAACAACGGCTCCCTGGTCGCCGACCGCGCCGGTGCCGTCACCGCGTTCGCGATGACGAACCTCCAGGAGCGCGGCGTGCTCTTCGTGGAGCCGGGCACCGAGGTGTACGAGGGCATGATCGTGGGCGAGAACTCGCGCGCCGACGACATGGACGTCAACATCACCAAGGAGAAGAAGCTCACCAACATGCGGTCCTCGACGGCCGATGTGACCGAGTCGATCGTGCCCCCGCGCAAGCTGTCGCTGGAGCAGTCGCTGGAGTTCTGCCGTGACGACGAGTGCGTCGAGGTGACCCCGGAGGCCGTTCGCATCCGCAAGGTCGTGCTCGACCAGAGGGAGCGGGCGCGCGCCGCGAGCCGCGCCAAGCACAGCTGATTCCCGGCCACCTTCCCGGCTGTCCGAGCCCGGGTTCCCCCATCGTGGGGGAACCCGGGCTTTTTGCAACCGGTTTTCGGGCGGCCCATGTCCGACATGCGGAGATCGCTGCCCGATAGCCATGTAACAAGTCCGTTTCGCGCCTTCTTCTGACGAACAGTTTGTCCAGATTTTGGAAGGTGTAGGCGTGAGCTGTGACTGAATTGAGATCTACGGGCAGTGGTCGGTGGTCGACCCATGGCAGATAGTTAGCCGCGTAGCGCTCGGGTCAATGGGTCTCGCGCTGTGGGGACAGCGCCGACTCACGAGCACCACTGGGTTTCTGACCCTCCGTCAGGGGTGTCGGAGGGAAGACGGAAACCCTTGCCGGTTGGTGAACACGTGAAGTCATGAGGAGGGAACCCCGGTAACTACGCGCGTCCGACTGCGGTCACGCGCGTTCTCGGAGTACGCGGACACCTCTCACGCTCATACCTGTGAAACGGACGAACCGTGACAAGTCCTATCGATATAGAGGGCGGCGGGGCTTCGATCGTCGTCGACGGCGCACCAGGGCCGGAGACGAAGAGCGAACCCGTGCAGCTCGCGGGCCGGTCCCCCGGCCAGCTGATGTGGCTGCGCTTCAAGCGCGACCGCACGGGCGTCATCTGCGCCGTGGTGGTGATCGGCTACTTCGTCGTCGCCCTGCTGGCACCGCTGCTGGCGAAGCTGCCGGGCACTGATCCGTACACCCTGTACGGACAGGACCCCACCTACGCCGACAAGCCCGTCCTCGACGAATTCGGGCTTCCGCTGGGGTACTTGGGGGGCGTCTCCGGCGACCACTGGTTCGGCGTCGAACCGCAGTACGGCCGCGACCTCTACGCCATGCTGCTGTACGGCATGCGCACCTCGCTGTACATGGCGCTGGGCATCACCGTCCTCATCATGGTCACCGGCATCCTGATCGGCCTGATCGGCGGCTACTTCGGCGGCCGCACGGACTACTGGATCGGCCGGGGCACCGACTTCTTCCTCTCCTTCCCGCAACAGCTGTTCTTCATCGCCTTTATGCCCGTCGTCACGTCGTTCTTCGTGAATCCCCGCGAGGAGACGCCGACCTACTTCCGCGCCCTGGCCATGCTGATCGTGCTGTGGCTGCTGGGCTGGATGGGCATGGCCCGACTGGTCCGCTCGACCGTACTGTCCCTGCGCGAACGGGAGTTCGTGGAGGCGGCCAAGGTGTCGGGCGCCTCGCCGTGGCGGATCGTGCGCAAGGAGATCCTGCCCAACGTCGTCACCCCGATCCTGGTGCAGTTCACGTACCAACTGCCCAGCACCATCCTCAGCATCGCCTTCCTGTCCTTCGCGGGCGTCGGGTTCGTCGAGCCGACGCCCGACTGGGGACGCCTCTTCGCCGCCGGCGCCCGGTACGCCGAGCAGGACCCGGCGTTCATGTTCTTCCCCGGGGTGGCGCTGGTGATCTTCGTCCTGTGCTTCAACCTCCTCGGGGACTCCGTACGGGACGCGTTCGACCCCAAGTCCGGGCGGTAGGTCGTCCGTTGGGTGGGGGGTGGCTGCCGCCCCCGCCGGCCCGCACCCGGCCGGCGCCCGGCAGATCTCACGGATAACAACCGACAGGTAGGTGGATTCGCCACATGATGTCTCATCGCGCCCGCGGAGCGCGTGCCGTAGTGATCGCCATCGCGGCCGGCTCCCTGGCTCTCACGGGCTGCTCCAAGAACGAGGGCGGCAAATCCGGCAGGGACTCCAAGAAGGACCAGAAGGAAGCGGCGGTCCAGTCCAAGGCGGTCACCTACGTCGACGCCGCGGGCTCGACCGGACCCGCGAAGGACGTGCCCGGCGCCAAACCCGGCGGCACGATCACGGTGTACCAGGAGGCGGGCCTGTCCCACCTGGACCCCGCCCAGATCTACGTCTCCGACGCCGGCCAGGTCGCCAACCTGCTCTTCCGCCGCCTGACCCAGTTCCAGGAGGACGACAAGGGCAACGTGTCCGTCGTCGGTGACCTCGCCACCGACTCCGGCAAGTCCTCCGACGGCGGCAAGACCTGGACCTTCACGCTGAAGGACGGCATCAAGGACGAGAACGGCAACCCGATCACGTCGGCCGACGTCCGGCACACCGTCGAGCGCCAGTACGCGAAGTTCATCTTCGACGGCCCGACCTACCTCCAGACCTGGCTGAGCGGTGCGGACTACCGCAAGGCCCTGCCCGGCGGCGGCTTCGACGGCAAGCACCTGCCGGCCTCGGTGCTCGACACCCCGGACGACAAGACGGTGGTCTTCCACTTCGACCAGTCGCGCCCGGACCTGCCGCAGACGCTCGCCATGACCGGCTACGCCGTCGTCCCGGCGAAGGGCGACACCAAGGAGGGCTACGAGAAGAAGCCGGTCTCCACCGGCCCGTACAAGATCGCCGAGAACAAGCCCGGCAAGACCCTGAAGATGGTCAGGAACACCAACTGGGACCCGAAGACCGACTCCGTGCGCCACCAGTACGTGGACGGCTTCACCATCCAGTTCGGCGTCACCGAGTCCACCCAGACCAAGCGTCTGATCGCGGACAAGGGCGAGAACAGGAACGCCATCCAGCTCACCAACGGCGTCGAGGCCACGCAGATCCAGGACGTCATCAACAACCCGGAGGCCAGCAAGCGCACGGTCAAGGGTTATCAGCCCTACGTGATGACGCTGGCCTTCAACCTCGACCGGGTCAAGGACAAGAAGGTCCGCGAGGCCATCACCTACGCGGTCAACTCCAAGTCCCTCATCGCCGGAGAGGGCGGTGCCTACGGCGGTGACGTCGCGCCGAACTACTTCGCGCCGACGCTGCCCGGCTACGAGGCGAGCTACGACCCCTACGGCCGTCTGAAGACCCCGCAGGGCAACATCGCCAAGGCCAAGGAGATCCTCAGCGGCGTCCCGGCCGGCGAGAAGAAGATCGTGTTCGCCTACCCCAACAGCGAGGCCGGCCAGAAGCGCAAGGTCGCCATCGAGGACGCCCTGACCAAGGTCGGGATCGACGTCGTCGCCAAGGAGGTCGACTCGGCGAGCTACTACGAGCAGATCGGCAAGCTCGACAACCCGTACGACGCCTACATCACCGGCTGGGGCCAGGACTGGCCGTCCCCGGGCACCGTCGTCACCCCGATCTACGACGGCACGCAGGTCTTCGACGGCTCCGCGAACTACTCGCACGTCAAGGACCCGAAGGTCGACGCCCTCATCAAGAAGGCCGTGACGCAGAACCCGACCGACGCCGCCAAGACCTGGAAGGAAGCGCACCACTACCTGCTGGAGAACGTCATCCCGGCGGCCCCGCTGTGGTACACGAAGCAGTTCCAGATCTCCGGCTCCAACGTGGGCGGTGCCCGCTACGGCTCGGTGTCCAGCCTCATCGACATCACCCGGCTGTACCTGAAGTCGTGACCCGCGGCTGACCCAGGGGGCGCGCTCGGCAGCGAGCGCGCCCCCTGTCCGAGGGCCCCCTACCCACCGTCTCCGCAGAGAGCCAGCCCGCCATGCTTCAGTTCATCATCCGGCGCACGGTCGGCGCCTTCGTCACGCTCTTCCTCATCGGGGCGGCGACGTTCTTCCTCTTCGTGGCCGCACCCTCCGACTACGCCTCCCTGGCCTGCGGCAAGGACTGTTCGCCCCAGCGGCTGGCGGACATCCGGGAGGCCCTCGGGCTCAACCTGCCCCTGGCCCAGCAGTTCTGGGACTTCATGTCCGGCATCGTGACGGGCCGCGACTTCCCGACCGGGCACTGCTCGGCCCCCTGCCTGGGCGTGTCGTTCTACTCGGGGGACATGGTCTGGAGCACCATCATGGACCGGTTCCCGCTGACCCTCACCCTGACCGCCGGCGGCGCGATCGTCTTCCTCGTCATCGGCATCGGCGCGGGCATGATCGCCGCCTACCGGCGCGGGACCCTGGTCGACAAGGTCGCCACCGGCGCGTCCATGGTGCTCAGCTCGTTCCAGATCTACTTCCTCGGCCCGATCGTGCTGACGGTCCTCGTCTACAGCACCGGCTGGATGGAGGACCCCAGGTACGTGCCCCTCACCCAGGACCCGGTCGGCTGGTTCGTCGGGATGTCGATCCCGGTCTGCGTGATGGCCACGATCTTCACCGCGCAGTACACCCGTATGGCGCGCTCCTCGATGATCGAACAGCTCGCCGAGGACCATGTGCGCACCGCCCGGGCCAAGGGCATGTCACGCAAGTACGTCTTCCTGCGCTACGCCTGGCGCGGCTCGCTCATCCCGATCGTCACGGTGCTCGGCATCGATGTCAGCTCCATGCTGGGCGGTGCCGTCGTCACCGAACTGACCTTCTCCCTCCAGGGGATCGGCCGGCTGGCCGTGGACGGCGCGGTCAACAAGGACCTGCCGCTGACGATGGGGGTCATGCTGTTCGGCGCCTTCTTCATCCTGGTCATCAACATCCTGACCGACATCACCTACGCGTGGATCGACCCCCGCATCCGGCTCTCCTAGGAAGAACCAGCCATCGTGACCACAGTGACCAAGGCCGAGGGGGCGCCGGCCCCGGCCGGGCCGGACGGATTCCTCTCGGTACGCGATCTCCAGGTGACGTTCTCCACCGAGGACGGCCCGGTCAAGGCCGTCGACGGCCTCTCCTTCGACCTGCACCGCGGCAGGACCCTCGGCATCGTGGGCGAGTCGGGCTCGGGGAAGTCGGTCACCAACCTGACGGTCCTCGGGCTGCACGACCCGATGTACACGACGATCGACGGGGAGATCCTCCTCGAAGGCAAGGAACTGATCACCGCCACCGAGAAGGAGATGGAGAAGCTCCGCGGCAACCGGATGGCGATGATCTTCCAGGACCCGCTCACCGCGCTGTCGCCCTTCTACACCATCGGCCGGCAGATCGCCGAGCCGTACATGAAGCACACGGGCGCCTCCAAGCGGGCCGCCTGGGAGCGGGCCGTGGAGATGCTCGCCAAGGTCGGCATCCCCAACCCCAAGGAGCGCGCGCGGGACTACCCGCACCAGTTCTCCGGCGGCATGCGCCAGCGCGCGATGATCGCCATGGCGCTGGTCTGCGACCCGGACCTGCTGATCGCCGACGAGCCGACCACGGCGCTGGACGTGACCGTGCAGGCCCAGATCCTGGACCTGCTCAAGGATCTCCAGCGGGAGTTCGGCACGGCGATCGTCTTCATCACCCACGACCTCGGGGTCATCGCCGACACGGCCGACGACATCATGGTCATGTACGCCGGGCGCGCGGTGGAGCGCGGCACCGTCGACGAGGTGCTCAGCGCGCCGCTGCACCCGTACACCTGGGGTCTGCTGAACTCCATGCCCCGGCTGGACTCCGACCTCGGCACCCCGCTCTCGCCGATCCCCGGCACCCCGCCGAGCCTGCTCAACCCGCCGACCGGCTGCCGCTTCCACCCCCGGTGCACCTTCCGGGACCGGGTCGAGGGTGACCGGTGTGTCACCGAGCGCCCGCTGCTGGGACCGGACCGTTCCTCGGCGTGCCATCTGAGCGCGGAGCGGAAGCGCACCATCTTCAACGAAGAGATCAGGCCCCGTCTGGGCTAGGAGGACAACCGTCATGACAGAGGACCTGGTCCTCCCCACCCCCCGCGAGGCCGGTGACGACACGGCGTCGCAGCCGCTGCTGAAGGTCTCCGGGCTGGTCAAGCACTTCCCCGTCAAGGGCGGCTTCCCGATCCGGCGGACGGTCGGCGCGGTGCAGGCCGTCGACGGCCTGGACTTCCAGGTCGGCGAGGGCGAGAGCTTCGGCCTGGTCGGCGAGTCGGGCTGCGGCAAGTCGACCACCGGCCGGCTCATCACGCGCCTGCTGGAGCCGACCCGCGGCACGATCACCTACCGCGGCCGGGACATCAGCCACGCCAACCGCAGGCAGCTGGCGCCGATCCGCTCCGAGATCCAGATGATCTTCCAGGACCCGTACTCGTCGCTGAACCCGCGGCAGACGGTCGGCAAGATCATCTCGGGGCCGATGGAGATCAACGGCATCCATCCTGAGGGCGGCCGGGAGAGGCGGGTCCGTGAGCTCCTGGAGATCGTCGGTCTCAACCCCGAGCACTACAACCGGTTCCCGCACGAGTTCTCCGGCGGCCAGCGCCAGCGCATCGGCGTCGCCCGCGCGCTTGCCCTGGAACCCAAGCTGATCGTCGCGGACGAGCCGGTGTCCGCGCTGGACGTGTCGATCCAGGCCCAGGTCGTCAACCTGCTCCAGAAGGTGCAGCGGGAACTGGGCATCGCGTTCGTGTTCATCGCCCACGACCTGGCCGTCGTGCGCCACTTCTCCCAGCGTGTCGCGGTGATGTACCTCGGCAAGATCATCGAGGTGGGCGACCGGGACTCCATCTACACCCGGCCGCGGCACCCCTACACCCACGCCCTGCTGTCCGCCGTCCCCGAGGTGACCCTGACGGAAGGGGAGGGGCGGCACCGTGAGCGCATCCGCCTCGCCGGTGACGTGCCGTCCCCCATCTCCCCGCCGTCGGGCTGCCGCTTCCGCACCCGCTGCTGGAAGGCACAGGACAAGTGCGCGGCCGAGGAGCCTCCGCTGCTCCGGCTCTCCGGCAACCGCGACGGCCACCTGACGGCCTGCCACTTCCCGGAGGAGCCGACCATCGGGGCCCGTGAGGAGGACATCGTCCTGGACCCGGCACTGGCGGCACTGGAGGAGGACCAGACGGGCTGAGGGCCCTTCGTCTGGATCCGGCCCGATCCAGACGGAAGACCCTAGGCTCCCGTGCCGGCCCGGCGGGCCACCGTGATGATCTCCGGGGAGGCGTCCGTCAGCGGGCCCCGGTTCCAGTCGCCGTACTGTTCGGTGACGGCCAGGCCCGCCTCGGCGAGGAACGTCTCCAGCGTGCCGGCGTCCAGGAAGCGCAGGACGCTGTGGTTGACCCGGGGAGCGGGCCAGCCGGGGCCGGCGTAGGTCTCGGTGAAGCGGATGCGGCCCCGGTCGGGGCCGTCGCCCCGCACCTCGTGCCAGACCCGCACCGCGGTGCCGTCGGCGGCGCTGATCTCGTGCACCCGGTCCGGCGTCCACCGCTCCCAGGCGCGGGCACCCGGATTGCGGGTCTCGAAGACGAACCGTCCCCCGTCCCGCAGGGCCGCGCGGGCAGCGCGCAGGCAGACCCGGATCTCCTCGTCCGTCACGAGCTCCTGGAAGGCGTGCCCGGTCATGACGACGAGGTCGAACTCCTCCTGCCACCGCCGCACTCGCACGTCGCCGAGCACCCACTCGACGTCCGGCCGCGCCCGCCGGGCCTGCACGAGCATGGCGGCGGCCGGGTCGAGGCCCATCAGCCGTCCTCGGTGCCCCTCGGCCCGGGCCCGCCGCAGCAGCCGGCCGGTGCCGCACCCGATGTCCAGCACGCGGCCGGCGTCCCGCAGCAGACCGAGGTAGAAGTCGTCACCCGGTCCCCAGGGATTGAGGCTGTCGTACAGCGCGGCGAGCGAGAGATCGGCAAAGACGTGATCCACCACCGCGGCAGTCTGACACACCGTCTTGAACGGTGGGTCAGGAAACCGGCGGTTCACGAACACCTCATACCTACGCGGGGGTTGAGGCCGGCCGCACGGAAGGCGGGCCGGCCCAAGGCGTGGGGGCCCGGAACGCGGAGGAGGGCCCGTGCCTGGGGAGGCGCGGGCCCTCGTCCCCTGGAGCGGACGATCAAGGGCTCGGGTCAATGGGCCGTGACAGTCCGATCCGCAAGGTGGCGGCTGACGGAAAGGGGTGTGTCAGGCCGCCGCCTCGGGGTCCTTGGAGAGACGGGGGGCCGGGATCGTGGGCTCCGTCTCCGGGTAGTGGCACGCCGTCAGGTGGCCCGGCTTGTTGCCCTCCACCTGCACCAGCGGCGGAGCCTCCGTGGCGCACTTCTCGGTCGCCTTCCAGCAGCGGGTGCGGAAGCGGCAGCCGGAGGGCGGGTTGATCGGGGACGGCACGTCACCGGCCAGGCGGATGCGCTCGCGCGGCTCCTCGTCCACCGTGGCCTCGGGCACGGCGGAGAGCAGGGCCCGGGTGTAGGGGTGGCGCGGGTTGTCGTACAGGTCCTCGCGGTCGCCGATCTCGACGATCTTGCCGAGGTACATGACCGCCACGCGCTGGGAGAAGTGCCGCACGATCGCGAGGTCGTGGGCGATGAACACGAACGCGATGCCGAGTTCGCGCTGCACCTTCTGGAGCAGGTTGACGACCTGGGCCTGGATGGAGACGTCCAGGGCGGAGACCGGTTCGTCCGCGACGATCAGCTTGGGTTCCAGGGCGAGCGCGCGGGCGACGCCGATGCGCTGGCGCTGGCCGCCGGAGAACTCGTGCGGGAACCGGTTGTAGTGCTCGGGGTTCAGGCCGACGATCTCCAGGAGCTCACGGACCCGCTTCTCCCGGCCGCCGGGCGGGTCGACCTCGTTGATCTCCATCGGACCGGAGATGATCTTGCCGACCGTCTGCCGCGGGTTCAGCGAGGCGTACGGGTCCTGGAAGATCATCTGGATCTCGGAGCGGATCGGCGCCAGCTGCCTGCGGTTGGCGTGCGTGATGTCCTGACCGCGGTAGGTGATCTTGCCACTGGTGGGCTCCAGCAGGCGCGTGATGAGCCGGCCGGTGGTCGACTTGCCGCAGCCCGACTCGCCGACCAGGCCCAGGCTCTCGCCCTCGCCGACCTGGAAGTCCAGGCCGTCGACGGCCTGCACCGCGCCGACCGTCCGCCGGATCGGGAAGCCGCCCTTGATCGGGAAGTGCTTCGTCAGCCCGGAGACGTCCAGGAGGGGGTTCGTGTTGCTCATGATCGTGAAATCCGCTCTCGTGTCCGTCAGTTGTGCCGGGTTCCGGCGAAGTCAGCGAAGAGTTCCCGCTTCTGCTCCGGGGTGAGGTGGCAGGCGGCGCCGCGGCCGTCGACGACCTCGAGCAGCGGGCTCTCCTTGGAGCACAGCCCGCCCGCCACCTTCTCGGCGAAGGCGCACCGGGGGTGGAAACGGCAGCCCGACGGCGGGTTGAGCAGCGAGGGCGGCGAACCGGGGATCGGCGTCAGCGGCACGTCCACCGACCCCTGCAGGCTCGGCATCGAGCCCAGCAGACCCAGGGTGTAGGGGTGCTGCGGGTCGCGCAGCACCTCCTGCTTGGTGCCGCGCTCCACGCACCGGCCGCCGTACATCACCAGCACGTCGTCGGCGATGTCGGCGATGACGCCGAGGTCGTGGGTGATGAAGATGATCGCGGTGCCGAACTCCTGCTGGAGGTCCTTGAGCAGGTCCATGATCTGCGCCTGGACCGTCACGTCCAGGGCGGTCGTCGGCTCGTCCGCGATCAGCAGCTCGGGGTCGCACACCAGCGCCATGGCGATCATCGCGCGCTGGCGCATACCGCCCGAGAACTGGTGCGGGTAGTCGTCCACCCGCATGTCCGGCTGCGGGATGCCGACCCGGCGCAGCATCTCGATCGCGCGCTTGCGCGCCTCGGACTTGGAGCAGCCCGTGTGCTTGCGGTAGGTCTCGCCGATCTGCGTGCCGATCGTGTGGTACGGCGACAGCGACGCCAGCGCGTCCTGGAAGATCATCGACATCTTGTTGCCGCGCAGCCGCTCCAGCTCCTTCTCGGAGGCGGTGAGCAGCTCCTTGCCGTCCAGCACGATCTCGCCCTCGATCGCCGTGCGGTCGCGGTCGTGCAGGCCCAGGATCGTCAGGTTGGTGACGGACTTGCCGGAGCCCGACTCGCCGACGATCCCGAGAGTCTGGCCCTTGACGAGGTCGAAGCTGAGTCCGTCGACGGCCTTGACGATGCCGTCCTCGGTGGAGAAGTGGACCCTGAGGTCCTTGACGGAGAGGAACGGCTGCTGATCGGTGCTCGTCACGGGGACGCTCCTGGGGGGTGATGCGAGGTGTCGCCGGGTGGGGCGGGTGGGAAGGGACGGCGAGGCGGAGGTCAGGCGAGCCGGATCCGCGGGTCGATGAGGGCGTAGACGGCGTCGACGACGATGTTGAAGATCACGATGGCGCCGGCGGACAGGAGGGTGACGCCGAGCACCATGGGCAGGTCGCTCTTGTTCACGGCGTCGAGCGCGAGCCGGCCCACGCCCTGGAGGCTGAAGACGGACTCGGTGATGATCGCGCCGCCGATCAGGGTGCCCAGGTCGACACCGAAGATCGTGACGATCGGGCCCATCGCACCGCGCCAGGCGAAGCGGAGGAAGACGTTGCGGCGGGAGAGTCCCTTGGCCCGGGCCGTGCGGACGTAGTCCTCGCTGAGCTGCTCCACGAGCTGCGAGCGGGCCATGCGCGTGTAGTTGGCGGTGAAGATGATGGCGAGCACCAGCCACGGCAGCAGCAGGCCGGAGACCCACTTGACCGGGTTCTCGGTGATCGGCGTGTACGACGGGTTGTCCAGGACGCCCAGCTTGAAGACCAGGAAGTACATCGCGATGTACCCGACGAAGTAGATCTGCAGCGAGGAGCCGAGCAGCGAGGCCGAGCTGGCGACCTTGTCCTGCCACTTGCCCTGCTTGAGGGCGGCGATCATGCCCGCGCCCACACCGATGACGAGGAAGACCACGGCCGCGCCGAAGGCGAGGGAGAGCGTCAGCGGGAGCCTGTCCATGATCGTGCCCAGGACCGGCTCACGGTTGGCGAAGGAGTAGCCCAGGCACGGAGCGCTGCAGTTGCCGAAGTCGCCGTAGCTGCGTCCGACGAAGATGCCCTTGAGCCAGTACCAGTACTGGACCGGGATCGGGTGGTCGATGCCCAGGTTGTGCCGCACCTGCTTCAGCATGTCGGGCGTGCAGTTCTTGCCGCAGGACATCATGGCAGGGTCACGCGGGATGGCGTAGAACAGCCAGAACGTGACCGCGCTGATGATCAACAGGATGACCAGCGCGCCGAGGAGTCGGCGGACGAGGAAGCGGAACATGGGGCGTGACTTTCCGGACGGGGCGCCGTCGCCGGGGTGAGGGGTGGGCCGGAGGGGGCGGCCAGGTCCTGGCCGCCCCCGAGGGGTCGTGCGCCTTACTTCTTGGCGTACAGCTTGCAGAGCGCGATGCAGGTGTTGCCGGCGTCGAACACGACGTTGCCGACCTTGGACCCGTGCATCCAGTTGCGGATGGAGTGGTAGTCCGGGACGACCGCCGCCAGCTCCATGATCTGGCGGTCGACGTTGCCCCAGGCCTTGTTGGCCTCCGCCGGGTCGGCGATCTTCGCCGCGGCGTCGATCGCCTTGTTGACGCTCGGGTCGTTCAGCTGGGCGTAGTTGCTGCGGCCGTCGCCGATGTTCTTGCCGCTCCAGCAGGGGTAGAAGACCGAGTAACCGTTCGGCCAGTCCGGGCTCCAGCCGGCCGCGAACAGGTCGTACTCGTTGTCGATCTTGCCGATCTGGGTGTAGAACGTCGACTTGTCGACCTGCTTGTTGACGACCTGGAAGCCGGCCGCCTCCAGCGCGTTCTTGATCGCGACGGCGGACTTCACCGCGTTGTCGGAGTGCTGGTACGCGATGACCAGCTTCTGGCCGAGCTTGCCGGCCTCCTTCAGCAGGGCCTTGGCCTTGGCCGGGTCGCCACCGGGCTTCTTGTCCGTGCCGTAGAGGTCGAACTTCTGGTAACCGGGGGTCACCGGGCTGAGGATCGTGGTGGCCAGCTCGCTGGAGGCCTTGCCGCCGCGGATGGTCTGGAGCTGCAGGTGCGGCCACGCCCAGTTGATGGCCTGGCGGACCTTGACGTCCTTGATGCGGGTCGTGTTGATCGGCCAGTAGTAGGTGACCGTGTCGACCTGGGTGAGGACGCGCTGCTTGAGCTTCGCGTTGGTGAGGACCTGGGCGATGCGCTCCGGGGCGACCTCGTTGAAGATCGACATCGTGTACTGGTCGTTCCCCTTGTCCGCGATGTAGCGGTCGGTGGAGGCGATCAGCTCGAAGCCGAACTGGAAGAGGAACTTGTCCGGGTAGGCGTTGCGGATCGGGTCCGTCTTCGCGTCCCAGTGCTCGTTGCGCACGTAGGTCAGCGACTTGCCGATCTTGCGGTCACCGATCTTGTAGGGACCGCAGGAGAACGGGCGCTTGTCGTACTTCTCCTTGGTGTCGTGCTTCTTCGGCACCAGGGAGTAGCCGCGCATGGCGAGCGTGTAGTTGAAGTCCGTGCGGGGCTCGGTGAGGTGGAAGGTGACCGTCTTGCCGGAGATCTCGATCGACTCGAGCTGCTTGCCGTCGTACGGGCCCTTGTACTTGTCGCCGCCGACCAGCCACTGCTGGACGTAGCGCGGACCCTCGGTGATGAAGCTCGCGAAGAGGCGCTCGAAGGTGTGACGGACGTCGTCCATGGAGACGTCGGAGCCGTCCTCCCACTTGATGCCGTCCTTGAGGGTGAACGACCAGGTCTTGCCGCCGTTCTTCATGGTGCCGGCGTCGGTGGCCACGTCGCCGACGAGGGTGCAGCCGCCCTTGTCGTCGATCTTGTAGCCGGTCAGGCCACGCATGATCGGGATGGTGATGGCGCCCTCGGTGGAGACGTAGATCTGCGCCGGGTCCATGTGGTCCATGTCGAACTGGTCCAGCGAGTAGATCGTGCCGCCCTTGACGGCGCCCGCGACCTCGGGAGCCGGACCGACCGAGTCGGCCTTCGTGCCGACCGGGATGTTGACCGTCTTGGACTTGCTCACCGACGGCACGTCGTCGCGACCGGAGCCCTTGGAGTCATCGCTGCTGCAGGCGCTCAGCACCGAGGTGGAGGCTGCCGCCACACCGGTGGCGATCAGGAAGTTTCTACGAGAAAAGGACATGCTGAGCCTGCCTAGAAGGTTGGTCGGAACAGACGGGACCAGCCGGGTGTCTCCGCCCCGGGCCGGGTGGAACTGCGTTGCTACCGCTTCGACTTCGGGTCGAGCGCGTCGCGTACGGAGTCGCCGAGCAGATTGAAGGCGAGGACGAAGATCACCATGGCGAGGCCCGGGAAGAGCAGGAAGGTGATGTCCTCGGTGTAGAACGTGGCGCCGCGGCCGATCATCACGCCCCAGTCGGGAGTGGGGTCGGTGACGCCGACGCCGAGGAAGGCCAGTCCCGCCTCGGCGGTCACGTACGCCGGCAGCATGAGCGTGGACTGGATGATGATCGGGGTCCACAGGTTGGGCAGCAGCTCCTTGAACACGATGCGCATCGGGGACGCGCCCGTGACCTTCGCCGCCTCGACGAACTCGCGCTCACGCAGGCCGAGCACCTGGCCGCGCAGCAGACGCGCGATGGACGCCCAGCCGAAGGCGGACAGCACGACGATCAGGGAGAAGACGACCAGCCCGGTCGGGATGTTGTCGTCCGGCTTGACGAAGATGCCGTAGACGACCGGCATGAAGGCGATGAAGAAGAGCGTGGACGGGAACGACAGCAGGATGTCGATGACCCGGCCGACGAGGTAGTCCGTCTTGCCGCCCAGGTAGCCGGCCGTGACGCCCACCACGACACCGACGATGGTGGTCAGCAGGGTGGCGGCGGTGGCGATGCCCAGGGAGTTGCGGATCGCGTAGAGCAGGAAGGTGAACACGTCCCGGCCGAGCTGGGGCTCGATGCCGAACCAGAACTCGGAGCTCATGCCGCCGTTGGGGCCCGCGGGGTACGAGAAGGCGTCGAGCAGGCTCGGGTCCTGGCTCGCGTAGGTGGTGTACGGGTCCTTGCCGTACACCTTGGCTATGAGCGGCGCCGCGACGCCGATCACGAAGAAGAAGATCACGATGCAGGCCGATATGACGCCTGTCCGGTCGCGCTTGAAGCGCTTCCAGGCCAGTCGTCCCGGGGAACGCCCCTCGCCGCCCTTCGGGTCGCCGGAAGGAGTCACCTTCTCGACGGACTCGTCGGTCACCTCGAGGGGGACAGCCGCAGATGGAGTTGGGAGGGTCATGGTGCTCCTGGCCCAAGGGAGGGTCTGATGACTCCGCAGGGCACTCCCCTACGGGCTACGCCGGACTTTTTCAACGCAATTCATTCAAGGTCAATAAATTCTCGGTCGCCTTGGTTTTCTCTTTACCTTCTTTACCTTTACTTGATCGTTCCGTAGCTACGCGGGTAGCGCGCCGTAATCAATCCGTGCTTCACATCGGGCCAATCCGACTAAACGGGCAAGGCGTTCGATATGCGGACGGTGGAGTGTCGACATGCGTACATCGGCCCGTCGCAATCCAACGTTTCGGCATCGTTACGCGAAGATCTATTGCGCTCTCCACGCAAGATCATCAAGCCCCCCGAGGGGGTGGTGCGTGCATTCGGATGACGTCTCCCCCCAAAGGCCGCTCAATCGGGCGGCGGGCATGCGATACATGCCTTATATGACGATATTGACCAGTAGTGGATCAACGTCGCGGAGGAGGCACGCCATGCGGGGAGTCACCCGGGCCCGAGGGGCCGTGTGCGCGGCGGCGCTGGCCCTCGCCGCCACCGGCTGCGGGGGCGGCGGCTCGGGCGGCGGCACCGCCGGCGCGGTGCTCAGCTCCTCCTGGGGCGACCCGCAGAACCCGCTGGAGCCCGCCAACACCAACGAGGTGCAGGGCGGCAAGGTCCTCGACATGATCTTCCGGGGCCTGAAGAAGTACGACCCGAGGACCGGCAAGGCCACCGACATGCTCGCCCGGTCCATCGACACCGACGACTCGCGGAACTTCACCATCAGGCTGAAGCCCGGCTGGACCTTCTCCAACGGCGAGAAGGTCACCGCCCGCTCCTTCGTGGACGCCTGGAACTACGGCGCCGGCCTGAGGAACAACCAGAAGAACGCCCTCTTCTTCGGCTACATCGACGGCTACGACAAGGTCCACCCCAGCAGCGGCCGGCAGACCGCCGACACCCTGTCCGGGCTGAAGGTGGTGGACGACCACACCTTCACCGTCCGGCTCAGCCAGAAGTTCTCCAGCTTCCCGGACACCCTCGGCTACGCGGCCTTCGCCCCGCTGCCGCGCGCCTTCTTCACGGACCACGCGGCCTGGCTGCGGAAACCGGTCGGCAACGGCCCGTACACGGTGGCCTCCTATATGAAGGGCGCTCAGATGTCCCTGCGGAAGTGGGACGGCTACCCGGGCCCGGACAAGGCGCGCAACGGCGGGGTCGACCTGAAGGTCTACACCGACGGCAACACCGCCTACACCGACCTGATGTCCGGCAACCTCGACCTGGTGGACGACGTGCCCGCCGCCCAGCTGAAGAACGTCAGGACCGACCTGGGCGACCGCTACATCAACACCCCGGCCGGCATCCTCCAGACCTTCGCCTTCCCCTACTACGACAAGGCGTGGGACAAGCCGGGCTCGGAGAAGGTCCGCACGGGCCTGTCCATGGCGATCAACCGGAAGCAGATCACCGAGACGATCTTCCACGGCACCCGCACCCCGGCCACCGACTGGACCTCGCCCGTCCTCGGCGTGGCCGGCGGCTTCAAGGAGGGCCTGTGCGGCAAGCCCTGCGAGTACCACCCGGACCAGGCGAAGAAGCTGGTCCAGGAGGGCGGCGGGATCCCCGGCGGCCAGGTGAGGATCACGTACAACGCGGACACGGGCTCGCACAAGGAGTGGGTGGACGCCGTGTGCAACTCCATCAACAACGCCCTCGGCAACGACAAGGCGTGCGTCGGCAACCCGGTCGGCACCTTCGCCGACTTCCGCAACCGCATCGGGCAGCACAAGATGACCGGACCGTTCCGCGCGGGCTGGCAGATGGACTACCCGCTCATCCAGAACTTCCTCCAGCCGCTGTACTACACGAACGCCTCCTCCAACGACGGCAAGTGGTCCGACAAGGAGTTCGACACACTGGTCGACCGGGCCAACGCCGAGAGCGACCGGGCCAAGGCCGTGCGGCTGTTCCAGCAGGCCGAGGGCGTCGTCCGGGACAACATGGCCGCCATCCCGCTCTGGTACCAGAACGGCAGCGCCGGCTACTCCGAGCGGCTGTCCGACGTGGCACTCGATCCGTTCAGCGTGCCCGTCTACAACGAGATCAAGGTCAGCTGAGCCGCGATGGGGCGCTATGTCGTCCGGCGACTGCTCCAGATGGTCCCCGTCTTCGTCGGGTCCACGCTGCTGATCTTCCTCATGGTCAACGTGATGGGCGATCCGGTGGCGGGCCTGTGCGGGGAGCGGGCGTGCGACCCGGCGACGGCGGCCCAGCTGAAGCGGGAGTTCGGCTTGGACAAGCCGGTCTGGCAGCAGTACCTCACCTACATGGGGCACCTGTTCACCGGCGACTTCGGCACGGCGTTCAACGGGCAGAAGGTCACCGAGCTGATGGGCACCGCGTTCCCGGTCACCATCCGGCTGACCGTCGTGGCGATCCTGTTCGAGACCGTCATCGGCATCGCGCTGGGCGTCGTCACGGGCCTGAAGCGCGGCCGGCCCGTCGACACCACCGTGCTGCTGCTCACCCTGGTGGTGATCTCCGTCCCCACCTTCGTCACCGGTCTGCTGCTCCAGTTGCTGCTCGGCGTGAAGTGGGCCTGGGTCAGACCCTCCGTCTCCCCGGACGCGGCCTTCGGCGAGCTGATCGTGCCGGGGCTGGTCCTCGCCTCGGTCTCCCTGGCCTACGTCACCCGGCTGACCCGCACCTCCCTCGCGGAGAACAAGCGCGCGGACTACGTCCGCACGGCCGTCGCGAAGGGCCTGCCCCGGCGGCGGGTCATCACCCGCCACTTGCTGCGCAACTCGCTCATCCCCGTGGTCACGTTCATCGGCACGGACATCGGGGCGCTGATGGGCGGGGCGATCGTCACCGAGCGCATCTTCAACATCCACGGCGTCGGCTACCAGCTTTACCAGGGCATCCTGCGCCAGAACACCCAGACGGTCGTCGGCTTCGTCACCGTACTCGTCCTCGTCTTCCTGGCGGCCAACCTGCTCGTCGACCTCCTGTACGCCGTACTCGACCCGAGGATCCGCTATGCCTGAGCAGCAGCCGTACGAGGCCGGGCGTGCCGTCGCCGGTACCGGGATGGGCGGCGCGATGGACCTCGCGGCGAGCGAGGCGACCACGCTGGAGCGGACCCCGGGCGGACCGGAGGGCCCCGGGGCCGGGGGAGCCGGGCCGGGAGGCGTGGGGCCGGCCGGCAAGCCGCGCTCCCTGTGGTCGGACGCCTGGCGGGACCTGCGCCGCAACCCGGTCTTCCTGCTCTCCGCCCTGGTCATCCTCTTCCTGGTGTTCATCTCGCTCCGGCCGTCGGCGATCGCTTCCGGGAACCCGCTCACCTGCGACCTGGCCAAGGCGCAGGACGGCTCGGCTCCCGGGCACCCCTTCGGCTACGACGGCCAGGGCTGCGACGTCTACACGCGCACGGTGTACGGCGCCCGTGCGTCGGTGACGGTCGGGGTGCTGGCCACCCTCGGGGTGTCGGTGTTCGGGTCGGTGCTGGGCGGGCTGGCGGGCTACTTCGGGGGCCTGTGGGACGCGGTGCTGTCCCGGATCACGGACGTCTTCTTCGCCATCCCGGTCGTCCTCGGCGGACTCGTCCTCCTCTCGGTCGTGACCTCCAATACGGTCTGGCCGGTCATCGGGTTCATGGTGCTGCTCGGCTGGCCGCAGATCTCCCGCATCGCGCGCGGCTCGGTCATCACCGCCCGGCAGAACGACTACGTCCAGGCCGCCCGCGCGCTGGGCGCCTCCGACGCACGGATCCTGCTGCGGCACATCGCGCCGAACGCGGTGGCCCCGGTGATCGTCGTGTCGACCATCGCGCTGGGCACCTACATCGCCCTGGAGGCGACGCTGTCCTACCTCGGCGTGGGCCTGAAGCCCCCCAGCGTCTCCTGGGGCATCGACATCTCCGCCGCCTCCCCCTACATCCGCAACGCGCCCCACGCCCTGCTGTGGCCCTCGGGTGCCCTGGCGGTGACGGTGCTGGCGTTCATCATGCTCGGCGACGCGGTCCGCGACGCCCTCGACCCGAAGCTGAGGTGACGCACGCCGTGCTGCTCGACGTCCGCGACCTGCACGTGGAGTTCCACACCCGGGACGGCGTCGCCCACGCCGTCAACGGCGTCGGTTACGCCGTCGACGCGGGTCAGACGCTGGCGGTGCTGGGGGAGTCGGGATCGGGGAAGTCGGTCACCGCGCAGGCCGTGATGGGCATCCTCGACACGCCGCCCGGGCGGATCACCCGGGGGCGGATCCTGTTCCAGGGCCGGGATCTGCTGACGCTCAAGGGCGAGGAGCGCAGGAGGATCCGGGGCACCGGAATGGCGATGATCTTCCAGGACGCCCTGTCCGCCCTCAATCCGGTGATGACGGTGGGGGATCAGCTCGGGGAGATGTTCGTCGTCCACCGGGGCGCGTCACGCAAGGACGCGCGGGCGAGGGCCGTGGAGCTGATGGAGCGGGTACGCATCCCGGCCGCCGCCCAGCGTGTGCGCGACTACCCCCACCAGTTCTCCGGCGGGATGCGCCAGCGCATCATGATCGCCATGGCGCTGGCCCTGGAACCGGCGCTCATCATCGCCGACGAACCCACCACCGCCCTCGACGTCACCGTCCAGGCGCAGGTCATGGACCTCCTCGCGGACCTGCGGCGCGAGTACCGCATGGGGCTGATCCTCATCACCCACGACCTGGGCGTCGTCGCCGACGTGGCGGACAGGATCGCGGTGATGTACGCGGGCCGGATCGTGGAGTCCGCGCCCGTGCACGACCTCTACAAAGCCCCCGCCCACCCCTACACCCGGGGCCTGCTGGACTCCATCCCCCGCCTCGGCCACAAGGGCCGGCAGCTCTACGCCATCAAGGGCCTGCCGCCCAACCTGACGCACATCCCGCCCGGCTGCTCCTTCCACCCCCGCTGCCCCCTGGCCAGGGACGTCTGCCGTACCGAGGAACCCCCGCTGTACGAGGTGTCCGGCGAGCGGGGCAGCGCCTGCCACTTCTGGAGGGAGTGCCTCGATGGCCTCGGACACTGAGCCCCTGCTCGAAGTGACCGGCCTGGTCAAGCACTACCCGCTCACCCGGGGCGTGCTGTTCAGGAAGCAGATCGGCGCGGTCCGGGCCGTCGACGGCGTCGACTTCACCCTCGCCCAGGGCGAAACGCTCGGCATCGTCGGCGAATCGGGCTGCGGCAAGTCCACCGTCGCCAGGCTCCTGTGCGGCCTCGAACGGCCCACCGCCGGCACCGTCACGTTCAGGGGAGAGGACATCACCCGGCTGTCCGGCAAGGCCCTCAAAGCCGTGCGCCGCGACATCCAGATGGTCTTCCAGGACCCCTACACCTCCCTCAACCCCCGCATGACGGTCGGCGACATCATCGGCGAGCCCTACGACATCCACCCCGAGGCGGCCCCCAGGGGCGACCGCCGCCGCAGGGTGCGGGAACTCCTCGACGTCGTCGGCCTCGACCCCGAGTACGCCAACCGCTACCCCCACCAGTTCTCCGGCGGCCAGCGCCAGCGCATCGGCATCGCGCGCGCACTGGCGCTGCGCCCCGAGATCATCGTGGCCGACGAACCCGTCTCCGCCCTCGACGTCTCCGTCCAGGCCCAGGTCGTCAACCTCCTCGCCCGCCTCCAGGCGGACTTCGGCCTCTCCTACGTCTTCATCGCCCACGACCTGTCCATCGTCCGCCACATCTCCGACCGCGTCGCCGTCATGTACCTCGGCCGCATCGTGGAGACCGGACGCGACACCGAGATCTACGACCACCCCACGCACCCCTACACCCAGGCGCTGCTCTCGGCCGTCCCGGTACCCGATCCCGACGCCCGCGAACACCGCGAACGCATCATCCTCACCGGTGACGTGCCCTCCCCGGCCGACATCCCCTCCGGCTGCCGCTTCCGCACCCGCTGCTGGAAGGCGCGCGAACGCTGCGCCGTGGAGGTGCCCGCGCTCGCCGTGCCGGCCGCCTTCCGTGACGCGGCCGGACCCGCCGCGCACGCCTCGGCCTGCCACTTCGCGGAGGAGAAACACGTGGTGCCGCCGGAGGAGTCCCGGCTGAACGGCAACGGGCCGGGGTGACATGGCGCACCCCGGCCCGTTCACGGCACCCGCACGGCCGTACGTCCTTCAGGATGCCGTGTCCGTATAGCGGCACGGCTTCGGTGAAGTTGCCTGTGTGTTAACGCGGTTCACCGGTCTCCGCGGGCCGGGGCAGGGAGCGGCGGAGGAAGTCCAGCTGGAGCAGGAGCAGGTTCTCGGCGACCGTCTCCTGCGGGGTCATGTGGGTCACCCCCGACAGGGGCAGCACCTCGTGCGGGCGGCCGGCGGCCAGCAGCGCGGAGGACAGGCGCAGGGAGTGCGCCACGACCACGTTGTCGTCCGCCAGCCCGTGGATGACCAGCATCGGGCGGTGCGGCTCGGCGGGGTCGACCAGGCCCGCGTCGTCGATCACCGAGTTGCGCCGGTAGACCTCCGGCCGCTCGTCCGGGTCGCCGAGATACCGCTCCTGGTAGTGGGTGTCGTACAGCCTGAGGTCGGTGACCGGCGCGCCGACCACCGCCGCGTGGAAGACGTCCGGGCGGCGCAGCACCGCCAGCGCCGCCAGGTAGCCGCCGAAGGACCAGCCCCGGATCGCCACCCGGGAGAGGTCCAGCGGGTACCGCTCGGCGAGCGCGTGCAGGGCGTCGACCTGGTCCTCGAGGACGACCGCCGCCACGTCGTCCCGGATCGCCTTCTCCCAGGCGGGCGAGCGGCCCGGGGTGCCCCGGCCGTCGGCGACGACCACCGCGAAGCCCTGGTCGGCGAACCACTGGGAGGTGAGGTGGACGTTGTGCGCGGCGGCCACGCGCTGGCCGTGCGGACCGCCGTAGGGGTCCAGGAGGACCGGCAGGGGAGTGTCACCGGGGTAGTCCCGTGGCATAAGCACGGCGCACGGAATCCGGCGTGCGCCCCCTTGGGTGAGAGTCACCCGGGGGGACAAACCGGGATCTTCGGCGTACGACCGTACAGTTGCCGCTGGTTTTCCGTCACACAGCACCTGGACCCGGGTGCCCGGCCGGTCCAGCGCCGCGGACAGGAGGACGGTCACGTTCCCCGAGCGCACCGCCGAGTGCACACCGGGTTCCCGCGACAGCCGCTCCACGCCCAGTTCGTTCACCCGGTACACATGGACTTCGCCAATCTCGGGCGCCTCGGCCTCCGGGCCGGAAGAGGCGGAAACCAGTACGTCGTCCGCACCCACGTCCAGGACCGCCCGCAGATGCAACTGACCGCTGGTCAAGGGACGTTCGCCGACCGCCAGCACCCGCGCGCCGCCCTCGTCCGCGATGCGGACAAGCTGCCCGGAGGGGTTCCAGCAGGGCACACCGGCGAAAAGTTCAAGCCAAGTTGGATCTTCATCGGCGTGCACCATCCGGGTGGCCCCGGAATCCGGGTCCACCGCCAGGTAGAGCTGGCCCCGCTGATCCCGCGCCTGGACGAGCAGCAGCGGCGCACCCGCCTCTGACCAGTGCGCACGCGCCAGATACGGGTAGCGCGCACGGTCCCAGACCACCTCCGTGCGCGTCCCGTCCAGCCCGCACACGAACAGGCGGACGTCCGCGTTCGGGGTGCCGGCGGCCGGGTACCGGATGGCGGCCGGCTCACGGTCCGGGTGCGCCGGATCGGAGATCCACCACCGCCGTACCGGCGTGTCGTCCACGCGCGCCACGAGCAGCCGGTCCGACCCCGGCGCCCACCAGAAGCCCCGCGAACGCGCCATCTCCTCGGCCGCGATGAACTCCGCGAGGCCGTAGGAGACGTCCGCCGACTCCGGCTCGGCCAGCGCCCGGTCGCCGTCGCCCCCGGCGCCGACCACCCGCAGCGCACCCCCGGCGACGTACGCGATGTGCCGGCCGTCGGGGGACGGACGCGGGTCGACCACCGGTCCGGGAACGGTGAGTTCACGGGCCGTCCCGGCGCGCAGCTCCGCCGTGAAAAGCCGCCCTGACAAGGCGAAAGACGCCAACTCCAGGGCGCCGTCGGTGGCATAGCCGACGATCCCGGCGCCGCCCTCGCGGCTGCGCTCGCGGCGCGCCCGCTCCTCGGCCGACAGCTCCTCGGCGGCACCCTTCAGGAGCGCGCGCGGATCGGCCGCCAGGCGTTCCGCACCCCCCGGAAGATCCATCACCCACAGGGAGTTGGCCCGGTCGGTGCCCGAGCCGGAACGCAGGAACGCGACACGCGAACCGTCGGGTGCCACGGCGAACGCACGCGGCGCGCCGAGCGTGAACCGCTGGGTCCGGGCGTGCCGTCGGGGGAAGGAGTCAGCCTCGGTCGTCATACCCCGACCATATTGGCCATGCGCCCCCTTGTGCGGCTGTGCGCCGATCGATGCGCGAGTACGGATAGTTATGATCACTACCGCAGAGTGGGTAGGAACCTGCTGGCGTCTGCATGGATTTGCTCAACTGATCTGGAACCCGCGTCCCTGGGATCTTTGGAGGTGAGCCGCCGTGGCACTCTCGATTTCGGCGGTGGTGCTGCTGGCGATCATCGTCTTCCTGCTGATCAAGAAGTCAGGGCTGAAGGGCGGCCACGCGGTCGTCTGCATCCTGCTCGGCTTCTATCTCTCCTCCTCGACCGTGGCTCCCACGATCAGCGAGCTGACGACCAACGTCGCGAGCATGATCGGCAGCATCAAGTTCTGACGGGCGGTGTCGCGGGGCCGGGTGCGGGGACCTCGTAGGCTGGTCCCCATGACGGAACTGCCCTCCCGGCGTCTCCTCCTGGTGCACGCGCACCCGGACGACGAGTCGATCAACAACGGCGCGACCATGGCCCGGTACGCGGCCGAGGGCGCCCACGTGACCCTGGTCACCTGCACGCTGGGGGAGCGGGGCGAGGTCATCCCGCCCGGGCTGCGGCACCTGACGGGCGCCGCGCTGGGCGCGTACCGGCGCGGCGAGCTGGCCGCTGCCGTGTCCGCGCTCGGCGTCACGGACTCCCGGCTGCTCGGCGGCGCCGGGCGGTACGGCGACTCCGGGATGATGGGCCTCGCCGACAACGACGACCCCGGCTGCTTCTGGCAGGCCGACGTCGACAAGGCCGCCGGGACGCTCGCCGAGGTGATCCTGGAGGTCCGCCCCCAGGTCCTCGTGACGTACGACGACGACGGCGGCTACGGCCACCCGGACCACATCCAGGCCCACCGCGTCGCCATGCGCGCGGTCGACCTCGCGGCCGGACGCGGCCACCGGATCGCCAAGGTGTACTGGAACCGCGTCCCGCGCTCCGTCGCCGAAGCCGCCTTCGCCCGCCTCCAGGACGAGCTGTCCGTACTGCCGTTCGACAAGGGTGCCACCGTGGACGACGTACCCGGCGTGGTGGCCGACGAGCGGATCACCACCACGATCGACGGCAGCGCGTACGCCGCCGCCAAGGCCGCCGCCATGCGCGCCCACGCCACCCAGATCGAGGTCGCCGAGCCGTACTTCGCGCTCTCCAACGCACTCGCCCAGCCGCTGTTCACCACCGAGTACTACGAGTTGGCGCACGGGGTGGGAGAGCGCGGGGAGACCGACCTCTTCGCCGGCCTCGGCCCCGGGGAGACGTCATGAGCGGCGGCGGGAACGGATCCCCGCTCGCCCAGCCGCTGCGTCCGCCCTCCGCGGGACGGGCCGCCGCCCTCGTCGGCCTGTTCCTGCTCGGGGCCGTCACGGGCCTCGCCGGGGCCCTGCTCCAGGCCGCCTGGTTCCCCGGCGGGCTGCTGCTCTCCCTCGCGGGCGCCGCCGGACTCTTCCTCGGCGGGGCGTACGCCACCCGGGGCCGGGGCGGGGCGGTCGCGCCGGCGGCGGGCTGGGTCGTCGCCGTCATCCTGCTCACCACCACGCGCCCGGAGGGCGACTACCTCTTCGGCGCGGGCGGCAGTTCCTACCTGTACCTGCTCGGCGGCATGGCCGTCGCTGTGATCTGCGCCACCGTCGGCGCGGGACGGCAACCGCGCGGCGGCTCCGCCCGACTTGCCAAGTGACGTACCACTTCGCCGTGCGGTGCCCGTGCGAGTCCGATGTGGGTTTCCTCGGCGGTCATGGGATACGCGCCAGAAGTGGCCAGTATGGTGGTGCGCGCCGCCGAGCCTCCCCCAAGTTGTCGACTGCGCTCGAACAGGGGGTGCCCCCAGCTGAGGTCGAAACGGGCGGCGGAGCCAACCGGGAGAACCTGCCTTGAGTCGTGAAACTGACACTCCGTCCTCCGGGCCCAACGGGCGCGGCGGAGCCGCATACCCCTCCGGCACGCCGCCGTACGGGACCCCCATGGCTTCCGACGACGGTACGGGCGCGGGCCGTTCGGGCACGCGGCCCGAGGAGAAGAAGACCGAGACCACGCTGACGACCCGGATCCGGATCAACATCCCCGGGTCCCGGCCCATCCCGCCGGTCGTCGTGCGCAAGCCCGTCGGGGACGGCGAGGGCGCCGGGGAGGAGGCACCGGCCGCCGAGCCGCGGCCCGTGGCCGACGGCCCGTCCGCCGGCGCCGCCGAGGCCCCGGCCGGGCCCGACGGCCAGCCGGGGGAGAAGACCAGCGACTGGTTCGCGCCGCGCAAGTCGGGCGCGCCCAAGGGCGGTCCGGGCGGCGGCGGCGCGAACGGCGCCGGGACGTCCGGCGGTTCCGCCGCCACCACCGCCCCCTCCGGCGTGTCGGGCACCCGTTCGAGTGGTCCGGGAGCTTCGGGTGCGGCCGGTACCACCGGCGCACGCTCCGGCGGCGGGCGTCCCGGTGGGGTGGTCGGCTCCATGAGCGTCCCGGGCGGACCGCGCACCGGCGGTACGAACGGCAGGGGATTGCCCGGCGCCACCGGTGGCCCGGTCGCCCCGGGGCACGGCGGCGGCACCGGCTCCTTCGACGTGACCGAGGCCCTGACCGCGGGCCCCCTCGGCGGCTCCCGCCCCGGCTCCTCCACCGGCTCCGACGAGCCCCGCCGTGACGACCTGCCGTACTTCTCGGAGCACGGCGGCCAGGACGACTACGGCACGGGCACCGGCGGGCACGACGGCTTCGGCGGCCAGGACGGCTTCGGCGGCGGTGCCGCGGGCGTCGGCGGCCAGGACGGCTTCGGCGGTGCCGCGGGCGGTGCCCGTGGGAACGGCGGTCCCGGGGGCGCCAGCGGCTTCGACGGACCCGGTGGCCACGGCGGCCCCGGCGGTCCGCAGGGCGGCCCGGCCGGTCCCACCAGCGGCCCGGTGACCGGCGACGGCACCCTCGTCCCGCCGGCCGCCGGCTTCGGCGGCCAGGGCTCCTCGCCGGCGCGCAGCGCCCTCACCGACATCGCCGCTCTCGACGCGCCCGGCGCCGCGGGCGGCCCCGGCGGCTTCGACGGACCCGGCGGTCCCGGCGCTCCGGGAGTCACTCCCGGCGGCCCGGCCGGCCGTGCTCCCGGTGGCGGGCTCAGCGACGACACCGCGATCCTCACCCCGCAGAAGCATGTCCCCGAGCCGGGCACGCCCGGATACCGCCCCCCGTCCGCCGACAACGTCTCCGGACACACCGTCACCAGCGGCGTCCCAGTCGGCCCGGACACCGGCAAGCCCGCGTTCGGCAGCCCGCCCGGCGGCCCGGCGACGCCCGCGGCGCCCAAGCCGGAGCCGGCCGCCGCGCCCAAGGCGGCGGGCAAGAAGAAGAAGGGCCGCAGCAAGCTGATGCTGCTCGTCGTCGGCGTGTTCGTCGTGGCGGGCGGTGCCTACGGCGCCGGACTGCTGATGAACCACACCGACGTGCCCAAGGGCACCACCGTGCTCGGCGTCGACATCGGCGGCGGCACCCGCGACGACGCCGTCAAGAAGCTGGACGACGCCTTCGGCAGCCGGGTGAACAAGCCGCTGAAGCTGGCCGTGGGCGGCAGGACGGTCACCCTCACGCCGGAGAACGCCGGTCTCCAGTTCGACTACCAGGCCACGGTGAGCGGGGCCGCGAAGAGCGACTACAACCCGGTCCACGTCGTCGGCTCCCTCTTCGGGCAGAAGCGCGTGGTCGAGCCGGTCATGCCGGTGGACGAGGAGAAGCTCCAGGCCGCGCTCCAGCAGGCCGGCGGAGGTTCGGGCTCGGCCACGGACGGCACCATCAAGTTCGAGCCGGGCGGCAAGGCCGTGGCGGTCTACGGCAAGGCGGGCAAGGCCATCGACGCGGCCCGCTCGACCACGGCGGTCGAGCAGGCGTACCGCACGCTGGTGGAGACGGGCAGCACGCCCCCGGTCACCGTGCCGACCGCCATCAAGCAGCCGACGGTGTCGAACGCCGAGGTGGACCGGGTCTTGAACGACTTCGCGAAGCCCGCGATGTCCGGCATCGTCAAGGTGCAGACCGACGCGGCGCACGTCATCCGGTTCGGTCCGGTGTCGCTGCCGAAGATCCTCGGCTTCAAGGCCGTGGACGGCAAGCTCGTGGACACGTACGACCTCAACGCGCTCAAGGAGGCGTACGGCAGCACCTTCGACGGCGTACAGATCCAGACCGCGACCGGAAAGCGCGGTGTGCTGCCGCAGGACGTGGTCGGCGCGCTGCGCCAGGCCCTGCGGGGCAAGACGGAGGCGCAGCGGGTCGGGGTCATCGACACCAACCCGAAGTAGCCCGGCCGTTTCCAGGGGCGCTCCCGCCGAGGGGGCGCCCCTCGCCGTGTCCGCGGCCCGGTCCGCGTGACATCTGTCATGCGGCGCTCAGGACGCCCGGCACTGCCCGGCCGGGGGCCCCCGCCGTCAGCATGGACGGCATGACGACGACAGCGGCACCGGCCACCACCACCCCGGTGGTCGGGTTCGACCAGGTGACCAAGACGTACGGGAGCGTACGGGCCGTCGAGGGCCTCTCGCTCCGGTTGTACCCGGGCGAGACCGTCGCCCTCCTCGGCCCGAACGGGGCCGGCAAGTCCACCACCCTGGACCTGCTGCTCGGGCTCAAGCAGGCCGACACCGGCACGGTGAGCCTGTTCGGCGGCAGCCCGCGCGAGGCGATCGTCGCCGGCCGGGTCGGGGCGATGCTGCAGAGCGGCGGCCTGATGGACGGGGTCACCGTCGCCGAACTGGTGAAGCTGGCGTGCTCCCTGCACCCGCGGCCGTACCCGGTCTCCGACGTGCTGGCCCGCGCGGGCATCGCCCAGATCGCCGACCGCAAGGTGGACAAGCTCTCCGGCGGCCAGGCGCAGCGGGTCCGCTTCGCCCTCGCCACCGCCGGCGACAGCGACCTGATCCTCCTGGACGAGCCGACCACCGGCATGGACGTCGCCGCGCGCCAGGCCTTCTGGGCCACCATGCGCGAACAGGCCGACCAGGGCCGTACGGTCCTCTTCGCCACGCACTACCTGGAGGAGGCCGACGCCATCGCGGACCGGGTCCTGGTGCTGCACCGGGGCCGGCTCCTCGCCGACGGCACGGCCGCCGAGATCAAGGCCAGGGCGGGCGCGCGGCGGATCTCCTTCGACCTGGCCGGCGAGATCGACGAGGGCGCCCTGCGCGGGCTGCCGTTCCTCACCTCGGTCGACGTCTCGGGCCAGACCGTCCGCATCCAGTCCGCCGACGCCGACGCGACCGTGCACGCCCTCTACGGCCTCGGCGTCTACCCCCGCAATCTCGAAGTCGCCGGGCTCGGTCTGGAGCAGGCCTTCGTCGCCATCACGGAGGCCGAGGAGGCCAAGCAGTCGTGAACGCCCTCATCAAGCTCGAACTGGCCCGCGCCCTGCGAAACAGGAAGTTCCTGTTCTTCTCGGTGCTCTACCCCTCGATCATCTACCTGATCTTCTCCAGCAGCGCCGGCGCGAACGAGCGGGTCGACGGCACCGGCCTGACCGTCGCCACCTACCTGATGGTCTCCATGGCCTCCTTCGGCGCCCTGACCGCCGTCCTGATGGGCAACAGCGAGCGCATCGCCAAGGAACGCGAGAGCGGCTGGGTACGGCAGCTGCGGCTGACCCCGCTGCCGGGCCGCGGCTACGTCCTCGCCAAGACCGCGAGCGCCGCCGTGGTGAGCCTGCCGGCCATCGTCGTCGTGTTCGCCGTCGCCGCCGGTGTGAAGCAGGTGCGCCTGGACGCCTGGCAGTGGCTCGCCCTCACCGGGGTCATCTGGGCCGGCAGCCTGGTCTTCGCCGCGCTCGGCGTCGCCCTCGGCTACCTCGCCTCCGGGGACGCGGTCCGCCCGATCACGATGATCGTCTACTTCGGTCTGTCGATCCTCGGCGGCCTGTGGATGCCGTCCACGACCTTCCCGCAGGTCCTCCAGGACATCGCCAGGTGGCTCCCCACGCACGCGTACGCTGCCCTGGGACGGGCGATCGAGCAGAGCCAGGCGCCCCACGGGGCGGACATCGCCGTCCTCGCCGTCTACTTCGTCCTGTTCGCGGGCGGCGCGGCCTGGCTGTACCGGAAGGACACGCTGAAGGCGTGAGCGCGATGACGGAAGACCCCCTGACCGGCGAGAAGCGGCCGGAACACCAGGTGCGGCCGGGCCAGCCCCCCCGCACCCGGCGGGACGTGCTGACCAAGGTGCTGTGGATCGGCGTGTGGCTGGTCTTCCTGAGCTCCCCGGTCGACGACCTGGTCAACGGCGGCCACACCGCGCGCGCCACCCTGGCCGGCTCCCTCGGCCTGGCCGCGTTCGTCGGGACCTACCTGGCGCTGGTCTTCCGCAACATGGGCCGGTCCTTCGCGCCCCGGACCGTCGTCGGCCTCCTCGCGGTCCTGGCCGTCCTGGCCCCCGTCCTCGCCTGCACCCTCGGCAGCGCCTGGCTCGGCCTCTTCGTCTACCTGGCGGTGGCCTGCGGGGCCACCCTGCCGGTCCGGGCGTCGTACTGGGCGATCCCGGCGACGGCCGCGCTGATGTACCTGGTCGGGCTGCACTCGAACGAGAAGGAGGCCCGTGGCCTGCTGCTCCTCGTCGTGCTCATCGGTTTCGCGATGGTCGGCGTCGGGCAACTGGTGCGCACCACGATCGAGTTGCGCAAGGCGCGGGCCACCGTCGCCCAGCTCGCCGCCAACGAGGAGCGGCTCCGCCTCGCCCGCGACCTGCACGACCTGCTCGGCCATTCCCTGTCACTGATCACGCTCAAGAGCGAGCTGGCCGGCCGGATGCTGCCCGGCCACCCCGACAAGGCGGCCCAGCAGGTCGCCGACATCGAGCAGGTCAGCCGGCAGGCCCTGGTGGACGTCCGGGAGGCCGTCACCGGCTACCGGCGGCCCCGGCTCGCCGCCGAACTCGCCGGCGCCCAGGTCGCCCTGACGGCCGCCGGGGTGATCGCCGAGGTGCCCGCCGAACCCGACCTCGCCGGCGTGCCCGAGGAGGCCGAGTCCGCGCTGGCCTGGGCGCTGCGCGAGGCGGTCACCAACGTGGTCCGGCACAGCGGCGCCGACCGCTGCGCCGTACGGCTGCTGCGCCGCCAGACCCTGGACGGACCGGTGCTCGAACTCTCCGTCGAGGACAGCGGGAGCGGGGGCTCCGGGAAGGGGCCCGGCAACGGGCTGACCGGGCTGACCGAGCGCCTGGAGAAGGCCGGCGGCGCTCTGGAGGCGGGGCGGGTCGGGCACGGG
Source organism: Streptomyces sp. NPDC047841 (assembly GCF_040704085.1). Classification (NCBI taxonomy): domain Bacteria; kingdom Bacillati; phylum Actinomycetota; class Actinomycetes; order Kitasatosporales; family Streptomycetaceae; genus Streptomyces; species Streptomyces sp. NPDC047841. Next base: position 5,042 of record NZ_JBEYRP010000034.1, on the reverse strand, counting down.
TTCCGGCTCGTCGCGCGCGTGCCCGCGGCCGCCGGGGCGGACGTAGGATCCGGGGCATGACGAGCATGATCAAGGTCCTCCTCGCCGAGGACCAGTCGATGGTCCGCGAGGCGCTGGCCGCGCTGCTCGGCCTGGAGGACGACATCGAGGTCGTCGCCCAGGTGGCGCGCGGTGACGAGGTGCTCGCGGCCGTCGGCGCGCACGACGTGGACGTCGCGCTGCTCGACATCGAGATGCCCGGCTGCACCGGCATCGAGGCCGCGGCCCAGGTGCGCCGGGAGCATCCGCGGGTCAGGCTGGTCGTCCTCACCACCTTCGGGCGCCCCGGCTACCTGCGCAGCGCCATGGAGGCGGGCGCCGACGCCTTCCTCGTCAAGGACGCCCCGGCCGCGCAGCTCGCCGAGGCGATCCGCAAGGTGCTGGCCGGGGAGCGGGTCATCGACCCCACCCTGGCCGCCGCCGCGCTCGCCGAGGGCGCCAACCCGCTCACCGAACGCGAACGCGAGGTGCTCCGCGCGGCGGCCGACGGCTCCACCAACGCCGAACTCGCCCGGGCCCTCCACCTGTCCCAGGGGACGGTCCGCAACTACCTGTCGACCGCCATCCAGAAACTGGCCGCGCGCAACAGGGCGGAGGCGGTACGGATAGCCAGGGACAAGGGATGGCTCTGAGCGACCGGCTCAGTTGAGCTTGGCCCTCGCCGTGCGCGCCTCCTGCCGGACCTTGCGGGCCGCGGACTCGTCCACCACCTCGATCAGGTCGGCGTAGTGCTGCAACTCCTCGGCGCCCGCGACGAACTCGCCGCGCTGCACCAGCAGTTGCCCGCGCTCGTAGCGCAGCCGCGCCGGGTGCGAGGGGATGAGCAGCGCCAGCTCGACGGCCCGCAGCGCGACGTCCGACCGCTCCGGCCGGGCCGCCGCCCACGCCCGGATGTTGTTCAGGACGCGCTGGACGACCTCCAGGGGCGGCGCCGGTCGCAGCATCGAGGGGTCCGGCGGCGTGCCCGTGGCACCCACGACCAGCAGCTCGGCGTCCGTCCCGGTGAGCAGCCGGCCACCGTCGAACGGATCGGCCAGCACCTGTTCCGCCGCCGCCCCGAACCCGACCACGAAGTGCCCCGGCAGCGCGACCCCGTACACCGGGGCGCCCGCCCGGCGCGCGACCTCCAGCCACACCACCGACAGCAGGATCGGCAGCCCGCGCCGCCGCCGCAGCACCTCGTGCAGCAGCGAGGACTCCAGCCGCTGGTAGTCGCCCGGCGTCCCGTGGAACCCGTGGCGGGTGCCGAGCAGCCCCCGTACGGCCTCCGCCCACGCCCGCGGCCCGCCCGGCCGGTACGGCAGCTCGCCCGCCAGCCGGTCCAGCTCCGCCTGCGCGGCGTCCAGGCCGGCCTCGTCCAGCGAGCCGTCCGTCTCCGCGCCGATCAGCAGGCACAGCGCCGACAGGTCCGGCCGCTCGGACCGGGCCTCCTCGGCGAAGCGCCGCCGCAGCTCGGCGGAGCGGTCCTCGGGGGGCGGATACGGGGGCGGCAGATACGGATGGCTCATGGCAGCCTCATGCCCTTCCACGAGGAGTTCTACGGCCGCCCGGACCGGGACGCCCGCGACGCCCGGGACACCGGGTGGCCACGGGGCCGGATCCGGCGGCCGCGGTGGCCTCTCGGCCGAGTCGGACCCCTGCGCACGTCGCCCCGCCGACGACGGACACCGGCCGCGTCACCTGCCCGGACCCGGGGTCACGGGGGCGTTCTGGGGCAGGGGTCGGGTGGCGGGGGCGTCCTTGGGCAGGGAGCCGGTGCCTTGCGGCAGGGGTCCGGTTTGGGGGGCGCGCTGTGGCACGGACTCGGTTTCGGGGGCGCCGTGAGGCGGGGGGCCGATCTGGGAGGCGCCCTGTGGCAGGGGTCCGGTCTCGGGGGTGTCCTGAGCTGGGGACCCGGTCTCGGCGGTGCCGTGAGGCAGGGGTCCGGTCTGGGAGGCGCCCTGTGGCAGGGGTCCGGTCTGGGAGGCGCCCTGTGGCAGGGGTCCGGTCTGGGAGGCGCCCTGTGGCAGGGGTCCGGTCTCGGCGGTGCCGTGGGGCAGGGGTCCGGTCTGGGAGGCGCCCTGAGCCAGGGACCCGGTCTCGGGGGCACCCTGCGGCAGAGGCCCCGTCCCTGAGACGCCCTGCGGCAGAGGCCCGGCCCCGGAGGCGCCCTGCGGCAGGGACCGCCTCCCCGGGGCGTCCCCCGGGGACAGCCGGTCGGCGGTGGTGGGGGGCTGCTGCGGCGGGCTCTGTTCCTCGGGGGCCCGGTAGTGGTGGTAGGCGTGGTGGGGGGTGAAGCCGAGGCCGCGGTAGAGGGCTCGGGCGGAGTCGTTGTCCGTCTCCACCTGGAGCCAGGCCGCCGAGGCGCCCTCCTCCAGCGCGCGCCGGGCCAGCGCGGCCATGACCTCGGTGGCCAGCCCCTGCCGCCGCCGGCCGGGGTCCACCTCGACGGCGGCGAACCCGGCCCACCGCCCGTCCACGACACACCGCCCGATCGCCGCCGGGGGCTCGCCCTCCCCGGCGCCGGGCACGGAGGCGAACCACACCGACGGGCCGGAACCGAGCACCCGCAGGGCCACCTCGCCCACCCCCTTGCGTTGGTACCGCGCGAGCCACGCCTCGTCCGCCGCCCGGGACAGCACCACCCCCGCGCCCCCGGCCCGGTCCGCCACCGGCGCCAGGGCCCCGGTCCACAGCTCGGCCGTCACCTCCCGCACCCAGCCGCGCCGCTCCAGCTCCGCGCACAGCATCTCCTGCGCGCCCTCGGCGCCGGTCGCGGTCTGCACGTACGCGGGCAGGCCCCGCGCGCCGTACCAGCGCCGTACGGCCGTCAGGGCCGCGTCGAGCGGGAGCCCGGGGTCCCCGATCGGCAGCACGCTGTTGGCGCGCCGCGTGAACCCGCCGGCCGCCCGCAGCTCCCACTCGCCCAGCCGCTCGCTCTCCACCGGCCGCCACGCCCGGGAGGAGATCCGCGCGAGTTCCGGATACGTGGCGGCGGGCCCCCTGCGCCGCGCCGGGGCGGCGGGCACGACCTTCCCGGCGACCAGCGCGGATTGCGGAATCCGGACCCGTTCGCCGTTCCGGCGTGTGATCATGAGCACGCCACCGTCCCATGATGTGAGAACACCCACCGTGTCAGTGAACTTCTCCGGCCCGCCGCCGGGTTCGCCCAACTGCCGTACAGAGACCCGTTTCCCCACGTCAGCAGGGGTGATTCGGACCTCCAGGCGTCCTTTCGCCGAGATTTCCACCGGTGAGTTCACCCCTCCTGTTCGGATCGTGCTCCGGAACGGAGATACTAGGGGCGGGCATCGACGACGCCGCGCTCCCGCGCGCCAGGCGGCGGAGCCTGAGGAGGCCCGCCAGCGCCCTATCGAGGAGGAACGACAGCGTGACCTACGTCATCGCGCAGCCTTGTGTCGACGTCAAGGACAAGGCGTGCATCGAGGAGTGCCCGGTCGACTGCATCTACGAGGGCCAGCGGTCCTTGTACATCCACCCGGACGAATGCGTCGACTGTGGTGCCTGTGAGCCGGTCTGCCCGGTCGAGGCGATCTTCTACGAGGACGACGTCCCCGAGGAGTGGAAGGACTACTACAAGGCGAACGTCGAGTTCTTCGACGAGCTCGGCTCGCCCGGCGGCGCCAGCAAGCTGGGGCTGATCGAGCGCGACCACCCCTTCGTCGCCGCACTGCCGCCGCAGGGCGAGTGACCGTCTGAGCGCCAAGCGGCCGCCATACCGCGCCGCCTCGGTCCCGTACGGCCCGATCACCCCGATCACCGCCGCACGGGACCGAGGCGTTTGCCGCACCGTACGAAAGTGAGCCTGATTCCCGTGTCCGCAGTCTCCGACCGGCTCCCCACCTTCCCCTGGGACAAGCTGGAGCCGTACAAGAAGACGGCCGCGGCCCATCCGGACGGCATCGTCGACCTCTCCGTCGGCACCCCGGTCGACCCGGTCCCCGAGCTGGTCCAGAAGGCCCTGATCGACGCGGCCGACTCCCCGGGCTACCCGACCGTCTGGGGCACCCCCGCCCTGCGCGACGCGATCACCGGCTGGCTGGAGCGCCGCCTGGGCGCCCGGGGGATCACCCACCGGCACGTCCTGCCGGTCGTCGGCTCCAAGGAGCTGGTGGCCTGGCTGCCGACCCAGCTCGGCCTCGGCCCCGGCGACAGGGTCGCCTACCCGCGCCTGGCCTACCCCACGTACGAGGTCGGCGCCCGCCTGGCCCGCGCCGCGTACGAGGTCTACGACGACCCGCGCGACCTGGACCCGGCCGGCCTGAAGCTGCTCTGGCTGAACTCGCCGTCCAACCCCACGGGCAAGGTCCTCTCCCGGCAGGAGCTGACGGACATCGTCGCCTGGGCCCGCGCCCACGGCGTCCTCGTCTTCTCCGACGAGTGCTACCTGGAGCTTGGCTGGGAGGCCGACCCGGTCTCGGTCCTGCACCCGGACGTCAACGGCGGCTCCTACGACGGCATCGTCGCCGTCCACTCCCTCTCCAAGCGCTCCAACCTGGCGGGCTACCGCGCGGCCTTCGCCGCCGGCGACCCGGCCGTCCTGGGCCCGCTGCTGGAGATCCGCAAGCACGGCGGCATGATGACCTCCGCGCCGACGCAGGCGGCGGTCGTGGCCGCGCTCGGCGACGACGTCCACGTGCACGAGCAGCGCGAGCGCTACGCCGCCCGCCGCGAGGCCCTCCGGGAGGCGCTCCTCGCCGACGGCTTCCGCATCGAACACAGCGAGGCGAGCCTCTACCTCTGGGCCACCCGCGACGAGTCCTGCTGGACCACGGTCGCCCGCCTGGCCGACCGGGGCATCCTGGTGGCCCCGGGCGACTTCTACGGCGAGGCGGGCCGCGATCACGTCCGCGTGGCCTTCACCGCGACGGACGAACGCGTGCGGGCGGCGGTGGCCCGCCTGACCGCCTAGGGCCTGTCTGACAATTCGCGTCGTCGCCCGGAGGGCGGCCGCGCGGCGTCAGGTGCGTGCTCTCGGGGCGCCGGCCCCAGGCCCTCGTACT
>NZ_JBEYRP010000033.1:70704-82302 GCF_040704085.1 Streptomyces sp. NPDC047841 | reverse complement strand
GCCCGGTTACATTCCGAACCCGGAAGCTAAGCCTCACAGCGCCGATGGTACTGCAGGGGGGACCCTGTGGGAGAGTAGGACGCCGCCGAACAATTCTTGGGAAAACCCCCGCACCTTCGGTGCGGGGGTTTTCTGCGTTTAGGGTGGTCGCATGAATCTTCTCGCCGGGAACAAGTACGTCGTCCGCGCCATACGGCCCGACGACTGGGAGCGGGTGAAGGAGCTGCGCCTCGACGCGCTGCGCGACCCCGTGGCACACCTCGCCTTTCTCGAGACCTACGAGAACGCCGCGGCCAAGCCGGACTCCTTCTGGCAGGACCGGGCCGTCACCTCCGGGGAGGGTTCCACCACCGCCCGGCAGTTCATCGCCGAGACGTCCGACGGGAGTTGGGCCGGCTCGGTCACCGTACTCGTCGAAGAGGCCGGGGCGACGGACTGGGCCGGGTATCCGGTCGAGCGGCGGCAGGGGCACGTCGTGGGGGTTTTCGTACGGCCCGAGCACCGGGGGAACGGGCTGATCGAGGCGTTGTTCGAAGCCGGACTCGCCTGGGCGTGGGAACAACGGGCCGAGCGGGTGCGGCTGTTCGTCCACGAGGACAACGCGCGAGCGCAGACGGCGTACCGGAAGATCGGCTTCGCGCCGAGCGGCCTGGTGGTGTCCTTCTCGAAGGACGAGGCCGAGACGGAGCTGGAGTTCGTGCTGGAGCGGTCCGTCTAGACCGGCAGCTCCTCGTGGGGCCAGCGGGCGCGGGCCTGTTCGCGGGAGCGGAGCAGGGCGAGCGCCGGCAGGCCCCGGTCGGCTCCGGTGGCGAGCAGGGCCGGCAGCTCCGGGATCGGGGCCACGGCCGCGATGTCGTCCAGGACCAGGGTGAGTGGTGGGTCGAGCCGACCGGAGGATGACCGTTCGGCCATGCGCCGGCCGCGCTCGACCACGCTGGAGACGAGGGCCGTCAGGAGCGGCATCGCACCCGGATTGCTCCTCGGGTCCTCGATGGATTCACCGACCACATAAAGCGTGCCCCCTTCTTGGATGAAGGAATCCAAGGCGAGGGCATCATTTCGGTTGGGAGTGCAGGCTTCGCGGATGTTGACCGTGGAGAGCGCCGCGAGGGCCCTGCCGGTCAGTTCCTGAGCGATGTCGCGGCGATCGGCGTGGGCGGTGAGGGCCGCCTCCAGCTCGCCGGCGGCGCCCGGGGCTGCCTTGGGGTGGGTGCGCAGAGTGCGGACCGCCTCCTGGACCTGGATGCCCTGGGACCAGCGGTGGACGTGGCGGACGGTGCGGTTCTCCAGCGCGGCGGCGTGCAGGTAGCTGCGCAGGAGGGTGGTCGCCGTGTCCGCCACGGCCTGGTCGATCTTCGCGGTGGGGCGTACGGGGGCGAGCAGGGCCGTCGCCCTGTGCAGCGCCGTTTGCTTGTCTTCGCAGCCGGTGGTGGGGGACCAGTGGAGGCGGGCCGGGGTGTCGCAGAGGTGCGTGGGGTCGTAGAGGAGGGTGGGGCCCAGTTTGGCCTTCGCGTCCTTCGTGTCCGACCAGAGGGCGGGGTTGGAGGTGACGACGAGGAGGGGACCGGCGGCGGTCTGGACGGCCTCGGTCGCGGTGGTGTGGCGGTACTCCCTGGGGGCGATGAGGATCTTCTCCCATCCGCCCGCCCGGCCACCGTCGGCCGGGAGCTCGCCCGGTTCCAGTGGCCCGGCCCCCCTGCGAGGCGCCGGTACCTCGTGCCGGGGGGCGACCGCGGGCGTGGCGTCCTCGGAGCCAGGCCCCGCGGGCCCGCCGACCCCGGCCACAGCCCCCACAGCCGGCCCAGCGGTGTCCGGCTCGACGACCCCCGGCCCAGCGGCCATCGGCCCAGCCGCCGCCGTTCCGGAGGGCCCCGGCCCGGCCCACACCGATGCGCCCCCCGCCGGACGGGCCGGCGCCGTCCCCCCGCGCTCGGCGGCGGCCCTGCGGGCCTTTCCGGCTCTCCACCGGGCCACCGTTCCCAGGGCGAACACCGTGAGGACGAAGAGGATCATCAGTTGGGCTATGAACAGGCCCCAGAACAGGCCCCAGCCGGAGAGCCGGGACGGCGGGGTGTCCGGCCAGGCGCCGGTGATGTCGTGGGGGCTGCCGATGAGGTGGCGCATGGCCAGGGGCGTGCGGGTGAACGTGACGCCGGTGGGCCAGGCGCCCTGCGTGAACCAGGCCGCCAGGCCGGTCGCCGTCCACACCAGCACCGTCATGCCGAGGAGGAACGCGAGCAGGCCGATCAGCAGGCCGTCGGGGATGCCGCCCTGGCCCTCACGGCGGCTGTCCCGGCGGTCCTCGTGGCGGTTGTCCGGTCTCACCCTGTGCTCCCCTTACATCCTTCCGCGCCCCGTCGCGTCCCCTTACGCCACCGTCGACTCGGAGTCGCCCACGTGCTGTTCCACGAAGGCCGCGGCCCGTTGCTCGGCCTCCAGTTCGGCCGCGCGCAGGGCGTCGTCGGCCGCGAGGTCGCTGGAGGACTCGGTCATCGCGCGGTCCGTGAAGACCAGCGGCCGTTCCGTCTCCGTGATCAGGTGCTTGACCACCTGGACGTTGCCGTTGACGTCCCAGACCGCGATGCCGGGCGTGAGCGTGGGGATGATCTCCACCGCCCAGCGCGGGAGACCGAGGACCCGGCCGGTGGCCCTCGCCTCGTCGGCCTTCTGGGCGTAGATCGTCCTGGTCGACGCCATCTTCAGGATGGCCGCCGCCTCCTTCGCCGCCGCTCCGTCGACGACGTCGGACAGGTGGTGGACCACCGCCACGAAGGACAGGCCGAGCCGGCGGCCGAACTTCAGCAGCCGCTGGAACAGCTGGGCCACGAACGGGCTGTTGATGATGTGCCAGGCCTCCTCGACCAGGAAGATGCGCTTCTTCCGGTCGGGGCGGATCCAGGTGTGCTCCAGCCACACGCCGACGATCGCCATGAGGATCGGCATGGCGATGGAGTTGCGGTCGATGTGGGAGAGGTCGAAGACGATCAGCGGGGCGTCCAGGTCGATGCCGACCGTCGTCGGCCCGTCGAACATGCCCCGCAGGTCACCGTCGACCAGCCGGTCCAGGACCAGGGCGACGTCCAGGCCCCACGCCCGTACGTCGTCTATGGCGACGTTCATCGCCTCCGCCGAATCCGGTTCGGGGTGCCGTAGCTGCTCCACGATGTCGGTCAGGACCGGCTGGCGGTCCACGATGGTCTCGTTGACGTACGAGTGGGCGACCTTCAGGGCGAAGCCGGAGCGCTCGTCCAGGCCGTGGCCCATCGCGACTTCGATGATCGTGCGCAGCAGAGCCAGCTGACCGGTGGTGGTGATCGCCGGGTCCAGCGGGTTCAGGCGGATGCCGTGATCCAGGGCGGCCGTCGGGTCCAGCCGGATCGGCGTTATCCCCAGCTCCTCGGCGATCAGGTTCCATTCGCCGACCCCGTCCTCGCCCTGGGCGTCCAGGACGACGACCTGGCGGTCCTTGAAGCGGAGCTGGCGCAGGACGTAGGTCTTCTCCAGGGCCGACTTGCCGTTGCCGGACTCGCCGAGGACGAGCCAGTGCGGGGCCGGCAGCTGCTGGCCGTAGAGCTGGAAGGGGTCGTAGATGTAGCCCTTACCGGAGTACACCTCGCGGCCGATGATGACGCCTGAGTCGCCGAGGCCGGGCGCGGCCGTGGGCAGGTAGACGGCCTGGGCCTGGCCCGTGGAGGTGCGCACCGGCAGCCGGGTCGTCTCGACCTTCCCGAAGAGGAAGGAGGTGAAGGCCTCGGTGAGGACGGACAGCGGGTCCCGCATCGGCGAATCAGCCCCTACCTTCGGATGCCGGTGGCGAACGGAAGTGTGTTCACGAAGGCGCGGTGGTGCTCTCGGTCGCACCACTCCAGCTTGAGGTACGACTTGCCGGCGGAGGCCCTTATCGTCCGCTTGTCGCGGGCGAGTGCCTCCGGGGAACGGGAGGAGACGGTGATGTAGCCGACCAGGTTGACGCCGGCGGCGCCGCTGGCGAGATCCTCGCCGCGCTGGTCGAGGCGGTTGTGCGCGGCGATGTCGCGCGGGTCGACGGTCCGGTTCATCTTGGCGGCGCGGGACGCCTCGGCCTCGTCGTTGGTCTTCTCGGTGAGCATGCGCTCGATGGCGATCTCGGTGGGTTCGAGGTCCATGGTGACGGCGACCGTGCGGATGACGTCCGGGGTGTGGACGAGGAGCGGCGCGAGGAAGTTCACGCCGACGGGGGTCATCGGCCATTCCTTCACCCAGGCGGTGGCGTGGCACCAGGGTGCGCGGGTGCTGGACTCGCGGGTCTTGGCCTGGAGGTAGGTGGGCTCCGTGGCGTCCAGCTCGGCCGGCCAGGCGTTGCGCTGGGTCATCGCCTGGATGTGGTCGATGGGGTGGTCGGGGTCGTACATGGAGTGGACGAGGGAGGCCAGCCGCCCCTGACCGAGCGGCTGCCGTACCCGGATGTCGGCCTCCTGGAGCCGCGAGCAGATGTCGGTGAGCTCGCGGGCCATGACGACGGCGAGCCCCGCGTCGCGGTCGACCTTGCCGCCGCGGGCGCGGACGGCGCGGGCCATGGCGTGTGCCTCGGCGGCCAGTTCGCGGGTGTAGTGCATGCAGGCGACGAGGTAGGCGCGGTGCTGCTCGCTGCTGGTGGACACCATGGACTGGAGCTGGTCGTAGGACTGCTGGAGCCAGCCGGGGGCGCGGGGGTCGCCGCGTTGGCCGACGTCCTTGGCGTGCGCGTCCGGGTCGGCGGGCAGGGTCCGGGCGAGCATCTGCAGGCGCGTGACGAAGCCGTCCCCGTTGGCGACGTGCTTGAGCAGGGTGCCGAAGCGGTCGACCAGGGCCTCCTGGTCCTCGGAGTCGCGCAGGCCGACGCCGGGGCCCTCGATCTCGATGGCGGCGGTGACGGTCTTGCGGTCGGCGTGCAGCAGTACGGCGATCTCGTCCGGCCCGAAGGGTGCGGCGAGCCAGGTGATGCGGCCGATGCCCGGGGGCGGGCCGATCTCGATCTCGCGTCCGTCGAGCCGGGTCCCGGCCTCCATGGCGGTGGAGCGGTAGACGGCGCCGCGCTTGACGGTGCGCTTGTAGCTGCGGTTGATCTCGAACCACTTGTAGAACGTGCGGCGCTTGTACGGCACGTAGACCGCGGCGAGCGCGAGCAGCGGGAAGCCGGTCAGCAGCACGATCCGCAGGGGCAGGACCGGGACGAGGAGGCCGCACATCATGCCGAGGAACGCGCCGGCGATGATCAGGGCGATCTCGCCGGACTCGCGGTTCCGGCCGACGATCGCGTTCGGCCGGGCGCGGCCGATGAGGTACGTACGGCGGGGCGTGACCGGATGGGACAGGTGGGACTCGGTCGTCAACGCCCTTCACCTCCCGAGCGGTTGTTGCGGGTGTTGCTGGCGTGCGGAGTGTTGACCGGGCTGGACGCGCGGGGCGCGGGTGTGGCGGAGGGGACGGCTCCGCCGCCGTTGGGGGTACGGCTGCTGTGGGCGGCGACGCCTCCGGTGGCGGGGTTGGCCGGGCGGGGGGTGCTGCCGGACTGGCCGCCGGAGGTGTCGGCGCGGGTGCTGTGGGTCTTGATGCCCTGGGCGACGAGGGTGGCCGGGGAGCTGATGACGGCGGCGGCCTTGCTCTCGGCGCCCTGCATGATGCGGTTGCTGCGGGAGCCGGCGAGTTCGTCGCCGAAGCCGGGGACGAAGCGGTAGATCATCGCGCTGGCGAAGATGGCCAGCAGGATGATGGCGAGGCCGGAGACGACGGCGGAGAACGCGTCGGGGCCGCTGTCGCCGGAGAGGGCGCCGGCCAGGCCGAGGACGATCACGATGACCGGCTTGACGAGGATGACGGCGATCATGATGCCGGCCCAGCGGCGGACGTGGCCCCACAGGTTCTTGTCGACCAGGCCGGCGTAGACGACGGTGCCGAGGAGGGCGCCGACGTAGAGCAGGGCGGCGCGGATGACGAGTTCCAGCCAGAGGACGCCGGCGGCGAGGATGCTGACCAGGGACACGACGATCAGCATGATGGGGCCGCCGCCGATGTCGTTGCCCTTCTTCAGGGCGCCGGAGAAGGTGCCGAAGAAGGTGTCGGCCTGGTCGCCGGTGGCCTTCGCGAGGACGTCCGTGACGCCGTCCGTCGCCGATACGACGGTGTACAGGATGAGGGGGGTGAAGGCGGAGGCCAGCACGGTGAGCCAGAGGAAGCCGACGGCTTCCGAGATGGCGGTGGTGAGGGGGACGCCGCGGACGGCCCGCTTGGCGACGGCGAGGAGCCAGAGGAGGAGCGTGAGGATCGTGGAGGCGGCGAAGACGACGGCGTACTGCTTCAGGAACGCCTGATTGGTGAAGTCGACGTTGGCGGTTTCCTTCACGGCGCCACTGAGCTTCCCGATGGTCCAGGCCGCCGCGTCGGCACAGCCCTTGGCCAGGGAGGCGAGGGGGTCGAGGGTGTCGGTGAGGGGGTTGCCGGGGGTGCCGCCGGAGGATCCGCCGGATGAGCCGCTGTCCTTTTCGCAGAATTGCTTGGCGGCGCCGCGGATCAGGTCGCAGGTGTCGCTGCTCTCGGTGGGGGATGGGGTGGGCTCGGCGAAGGCACGGGTCGCCAGCAGCATCGTGGCCGCCTGGGCGGCTCCGACGACAGTCGTGATCCTGAGGACGCGGTGGTTAGCGCGCATACGTGAACCCTCCGTACTCCTCGACGGCCTTCGTCATGTCGTCGGCGGTTGAGGCCGTCTGGTCACGGCCCACCGGGACTGGACCGTCCTTCTGCTGGAAGTCGGTGATCTTCCAGTCACCGTCGGCCCACTTCATCTTGTACGTCGTGGTGTACCAACTCTCGGTCACCGGATTCTTGGAGGCTTCACCGGAGAGGCCGAACAGCGACGTGTACCAGACCTCGACCGTCGTGGCGTCCGCCCCCGACGAAGTGACCTTCGTGCCGACGGGGATGACCCGGGAGACGAACGTCTGGCCCTTCGGAGCCGTGCCGTCCTTGGCCAATCCGATGTTGGCGAGGAACCTCTCGTTCGAGTAGGCGCTGTCCATGGCCGACTGCTTGGCCGTGGCCACCTCCGGGGTGTAGACGGTGTCCACGATCCGGTGCCGCCAGGCAGTGTCGAACATTTCGGCGGATCCCAGGGCCACGGCGTAATTCGCCGCCGCGCTCTGTGCTCCCTGTTCGGTGTGCGGGAACCCGGACGGGATGTCGCCGGTCTTCGTCTCCACCGGTTTGGTCCCGCTTGCCGCGGTCGACGCCGCTCGCGGCTGATCGTTCTTCGCTGTCGCCCCGTCACCCGGTGAATCGTCCCCCCGGTTCGCGAAGGCGATGGCGGCGATGAGGAGGACCACTACGCCTACCACCGTGATCAGGCTGCGGGAGGAGGAGCGGTGGGGGCGGCGGGGGGCGCCGCCGTAGGGGTCGGGGTCGGGGAGGCGGGTGCGGGTGTGGCCCGTCTCGGGGTAGTCGTAGCCCTGTTCGTCTCCGGGACTCATGCCGTGTGCGCTCCCTCACCCTCGTAGGCATACGACGGTAGCCGTGCTGGTTCCCGCGGGGGCGCGGTGTGGTGACTCGACATCAGGGAGACGCAACCTCAGCCGGTGGGCACGACGGGTGGGTGGGGTGGAGGGGGCGGGGTCAGACCGCCATGCCGTACACGATCGTGAACAGCGTGCCGAGGGATCCGATGATGAACACCCCGGTGAGACCGGCGATGATGAGGCCCTTGCCCTGTTCGGCGCTGAAGGTGTCCCGCAGGGCCGTGGCGCCGATGCGCTGCTTCGCCGCGCCCCACACCGCGATGCCGAGGCAGAGGAGGATGGCCACGGCCATGACCACCTCGATCATCACCTTGGCCTCGTTGCCCAGGCTGCCGAAGGGGCCCCAGTCCGGAGCGATCCCGCCGATGATGGTGTTGATGTCTCCCTTGTCGGCCGCAAAGAGCATGTAAGTCACCGCCCCTGGTGGGTAGTTCCGTGAGTGCCCCTGCGGTTGTGCAGAGGTCAGGCCTCATTGTCGCCGACAACGCCGCCAACGTATGTCGACTTGACGTCATTGACTGGCGGGTTTCGTATGAATGGCCCGTACGGTCACTCTGTGTATCATGGCTGGTCACGCTGGGCAACGAAGTCGGAGTGGTCCCGGCCGGGTGACGCGTCGCGTCGATGTTCTCACGGAGGACCGGGAAACGGGCCAAGGCCGGGATGGGGGTGACGACGTTCGGGTCGCCGGTGACGGGGAATCGGGGGTTTCACAGGAAAATCTCAGCCAAGCAGGAACGGGATTCTCACCTTCGTCGGACAGAGTGGGGCCTGATGAAGCGCACCTCACGCATCTCGGTCACCTCACGGCCCGCGTTGCTCGGAGCTGTGGTGCTGCTGACCGTGACGACGTCCTCCGTGGCCGCGGCGGACGACGGGCGGGGCCCCCTGGGGGTCACCGCCGACACCGTCGCGACCCGGCACAGCGCGCGAGTGGGCGCGCTGTTCGACGCCGACCGGGCGGACAGGCTCGCCGGCGGCCACTTCTGCACCGCCTCGGTGGTGCACAGCGCGCAGGGCGATCTGATCGTCACCGCGGCGCACTGCGTGGCCGGCGCCGACGGCGATCTGGTGTTCGTGCCGGGCTACCGGGACGGGCGGGCCCCGCACGGGGTGTGGAGGGTGACCCGGCGGTTCCTGCCGGACGGGTGGGCCAAGGGGCAGGACGAGGACAGCGACGTCGCCTTCGCCGCCGTCGCCGCGCGGGACGGCGAGCGGCTGGAGGACGTGGTCGGCGCCAACCGGTTCACGACCGGGGCGGCCACCGGTGCCACCGCGGTCACCGTCACCGGCTACCCCGACTCCCGTGAGGTGCCCATCAGCTGCACCAACAGGCCGGTTCCGCACAGCAGCACCCAGCAGCGCATCGACTGCCCCGACTTCACGAGCGGCACCAGCGGCAGCCCCTGGGTGAACGGTGACGGGCAGGTCGTCGGCGTGCTCGGCGGCCATGAACAGGGCGGTTCCACGCCGGACACGTCGTACAGCGTGGTCCTGGGCGGCGAGGCGGGGGAGCTGTACCGGGACGCCACGGCCGGGAGCTGAGCGCGACCGCCGGGACGGCTGAGAGGGCGTCACCTGTACGCCATCACCTGTGAAATGACGCCACTTCGCGCATGAATGGCCTTGAACCGCGCCCGCATGGGGGAAAGTTAAACCGTGCGGAAGGTATGGGTGTTCGGTGGGGCGGCCGTCGGGCTCGGCATGGGCTTCGTCATGCTGCTCGTCGTCGGGGTGTATCTCGTGGCCGGGAACCTGGTGGGCGGGGTGACGTCGGGGAGCCGGGGGCTGGCCAAGGGGGCCGTTCCGGCCGCCTACAAGACGCTGGTGCAGAAGTGGGGCAACCTGTGCCCGGCGCTCAGTCCCGCGCTGCTCGCCGCGCAGCTCTACCAGGAGAGCGGCTGGAACCCGACCGTCGTCAGCCCGGCCGACGCGCGCGGGATCGCGCAGTTCATCCCGAGCACCTGGGCGACGCACGGGATCGACGGCGACGGGGACGGCAAGCGGGACATCTGGGATCCGGACGACGCGATCCCGTCGGCCGCCTCCTACGACTGCGAGCTGGCGAAGTACGTGAAGGACGTGCCGGGGAACGTCTCCGACAACATGCTCGCCGCCTACAACGCGGGCGCCTACCGCGTCATCCGGGCGGGCGGGGTTCCGGCCATCAGCGAGACGCAGAACTACGTCCAGCGGATCCGCAGCCTGGAGAAGAGTTTCGCCGCGCCGGTCACCCGGATCGACCCCACCCGGCAGGCCGCCGGCGCCATCGCCTTCGCGCAGAGCAGGCTCGGCACGCCGTACCTGTGGGGCGGCAACGGCACCCCCGACCAGGGCGGGCGCTTCGACTGCTCGGGGCTGACCAAGGCCGCGTACGAGAAGTTCGGGATCACCCTGCCGCGCGTGGCCAACGACCAGTACAACGCCGGGCCGCACCCCTCGCGGGACCAGTTGCTCCCGGGCGACCTGGTGTTCTTCTCCGACGACCTCACCGACTCCCGGGCGATCCGGCACGTCGGCATCTACGTCGGCGGCGGATACATGATCGACGCCCCGCGCACGGGCGCGGTGATCCGGTTCGACCCCATCGACACACCCGACTACTTCGGTGCCACCCGGGTCACCGAAGATGGCGCGAAAGCACTCCCCACGAAGGTGTGAACCGAGCGTGAACCCATGCCCTGAGCTGGGGCGACGAGTCTCTCTTCGATAACGTCTGCGTGATCATTCAGTGGAGAGTGGAACGTATAGGCGGTGGGCATGCGTTCCTGTTGACGTAGCCGAGCGGACGTCAGTGCGGCAGTGCAGCGGAAGCGGATCTACGAACCACGGGGAGCTGGTGCGACGCACACGAGGTGCGTCCGGGAAGACGACGAAGGGGCCGCAGCACGATGGCTGTACTCGCCGAATCCGGATCGAACCCCGACGTCGAGCTGCTCTACGACATCAACGGCCTGGCCAAGGACGCGCCGCACTGGTTCGACCGGGTCATGGAGTTCGTCGGTGAGTACGGCCTGCTGCTCGCCATGGTGCTGCTGGTCCTGTGGTGCTGGTGGTCCGTGCGGCGCCGGGGCGGCGAGGAGGCCGCGCCCTCGGTGGCCGCGCTGGTGTGGGCGCCGCTCGCGGCCGGTCTCGCGGTGCTGGTGAACGTGCCGATACGGGGTTTCGTGGAGCGGCCCCGTCCCTTCGTGGACCACCAGGGCCTGGACGTCCTCGTCTCCGGCAAGACCGACTTCTCCTTCGTCAGCGACCACGCGACGATCACGATGGCGCTCGGCGTGGGGCTCTTCGTCGCCCACCGCCGCTTCGGCCTCGCCGGCATCGGCCTCGCCCTGCTGGAGGGCTTCTGCCGGGTCTACATGGGCGTGCACTACCCGACCGACGTCGTCGGCGGCTTCGCCCTCGGTACGGCGGTCGTCCTGCTGCTGTCCCCGCTCGCCACGGCGCTGCTCACTCCGCTGATGCGGGCCGTGGAGCGCTCGCCGCGCGCGGGCTGGCTCGTGCGGCGGCGCTCCGCGGGGACGGGCGGCCCCGGCAACGCCCTCCTGCCCGGCGCCCGCAAGCCCCTGGACACGGAGGAACGAGACCTCGCGGCCTAGCCGCAGGTACGCGGTGCCTCAGCGGTGCGGGCGCCCGGCGTCTGGGGGTGGGGCGGTCCGGGGTGCCCGGCGCCTGGCCCGCGGGGGTGAGGTGGCCCGGGGAGGTGCGCGGTGCCTCAGCGGCGCGGGCGGGGTGGTCCGGTGGTGCCCGGGGGCCTACCCGCAAGGGTGGGGGTGGCCCAGGGATGTGCCTGACTCCTGGCCGCGGGGGCGCGGGGTGCCCGATATCCAGCCGCCGGGGCGGGCGGTGGCTGGGGCGGGGTGCGAGGCATCGCGTGCCGTGGCGTGCCCGCCGGACCGCCGCTCGTCGCGTTCGTCACATCGCCGTTCCGGGTACGCCATCCCGTCCCCGGCCGGCGGTAGGCGGGGCGCCGGTCTCGGCCGCTACAGGCTCTGTGCGGGTGGGTACGCCCTGTCCGTCCCGGGCTGGCGGTAGGCGGGGCGCCGGTCCCGGCCGCTGCAGGTCCCGCGCG
>NZ_JBEYRP010000033.1:0-70606 GCF_040704085.1 Streptomyces sp. NPDC047841 | reverse complement strand
GGGGTGGGTATGCCCATCCTGTCCCCGGCCGACGGCACTTGGACGCCGGTCTCGCCCCCTACAGGCCCAGCGTGGGTGGGTACGCCCTGCCCGTCCCCGGCCGACGGCGCCCGGACGCCGGTCCCGCCCCCTACAGGCTCTGCGCGGGTGGGTACGCCCTGTCCGTCCCGGGCTGGCGGTAGGCGGGGCGCCGGTCCCGGCCGCTGCAGGTCCCGCGCGGGTGGGTATGCCCATCCTGTCCCCGGCCGACGGCACTTGGACGCCGGTCTCGCCCCCTACAGGCCCAGCGTGGGTGGGTACGCCCTGCCCGTCCTCGGCCGACGGCGCCCGGACGCCGGTCCCGCCCCCTACAGGCTCTGCGCGGGTGGGTACGCCATCCCGTCCCCGGCCGGCGGCAGGCGGGTCGCCGCCCGCTACAGGCCCTGCGTGTAGGAGAAGAAGCGCTGGGGGTCGTACTGCTGCTTCACCTTGGCCAGCCGGGCCGCCGCGTCCCCGTAGTACGCCTTCCGCCAGTCCTTCAGCGTCGGGTCGCTGTAGTTCTGGTAGGCGGCGCCCGAGGCGTACGGCTTCATCGCCTGGTGCGCCGAGGTGAGCCAGGACTGGGCGGTGGAGCCGGAGGCCCCCGCGCCCCAGGAGGCGATGTACTGCGCCAGCATCCGCGAGCGGCGGTGGACGAAGGCCGTCGCGGTCGGGGAGACCCGGTTGACCGCGCCGCCGAGCGCGGTGAACGCGATGCTGCCCGCGCCGCCCCGCACCGCGGCGATCTGCTTCAGCACGGTCTGGATGCCGGCCGCGGACAGCGAGCGGTCGAAGAAGTCGGAGCGGGCCGCGTAGGTCTCCCGGCCCAGCTTGCCCTGCGGGGAGCGGCCCGGGGTGGAGCCGGGCAGGTGGCACTGGGCGTCGGTGGAGAAGGAGGAGCAGCCGGCGTAGATCTCCATGGCCTCCTCGTAGCCCCGGCGGCGCAGGGAGACGGAGGAGGCGTCGGCGCCCGCGAGGTGGGCCAGGCGGTCGACGGCGTTCTGGAGTTCGCCGTAGGTGCCGAGGGAGAAGCAGGCCACCGAGATGGTCGGGGTGCGGCCCGGGGAGCACGCCAGGTGCAGGGAGGACCAGATCTCGTCGGGCTGGCTCGGGCCCCACTCCTGCCACGCCTGCAGCACCTTGGCGGCCTTGGCCCACGGCCAGGTCAGGTAGGCGGTCACGGCCTGCGGTGCGGCATGGGTCCGGAACTGCAGCTCGGTGACGACGCCGAAGTTGCCGTTGCCGGCGCCGCGCAGCGCCCAGAACAGGTCCTTGTTGGTGCTCGCGTTCGCCGTGAGCTGTTTGCCGTCCGCGGTGATCAGGGTGGCCTGGGTGAGGCTGTCGCAGGTCAGGCCGTAGGCGCGGGAGGCGACGCCGTGGCCGCCGCCGAGGACCAGGCCGGAGACGCCGACGGTGGGGCAGGAGCCCGCCGGTATGGTCACGCCCTTCGCGGCCAGCGCGCGGTAGACGTCGATCAGCTTGGCGCCGGCGCCGACGACGGCCTGGCCGCCGCTCGCCCGGACCCGGTTCAGCCGGGACACGTCGACGATCAGCCGGTTGTCGCCGGAGGAGTAGCCGGCGTAGGAGTGGCCGCCGTTGCGTATGGACACCTTCACGCCGTGCGCGTGGGCGTAGGCGAGGGTGGTGCGGATGTCGGCGGTGTGCGCGACGTAGGCCACCGCGGCCGGCTTCAGCCCGTCGAAGCGGGTGTTGTACAGCTGGTGGGCGGTCGTCCAGCTCGCGTCGCCGGGCCGCACCAGGGTGCCGTCCAGGTCACGGGCGAGGGCCGCCCAGTTCGCCGCGGCGGTCGCGCTGGTGGTCCTGATGCCCGGCAGCGAGGTCGCGCGCGACGGCGTACCGGGGTGGTCCGCCGCGGGGGCGGACGAACCCCCGCCCGCACCGCACGCGGTCAGTGCGGTTGTCGCGAGGGCGGCCGCGCCGCCCGAGATGAACGTACGCCGTTCCATGTCCGTCGCCTTTCCTCGGCTGTCGTGGAACCAGACGACGCGCCGCACCCAGAAGTTCCCCCGACCGGGTGAGGAACATCGAAGACATGTTCGCGCAACCCGGTCATCGGAACCTTCGCGTGCCCTCCCCGTGAGCATTCCGTGACCTCACCAGGCCGACGGCAGGGGTTCACCCCTCGTTCACTTCCGGCCATCGGCGGCTTCACCTGATCTGCCTAATTTCGGCCTTACCGGGTGCCGAGTGCGGCCATGAACGCGCTCACGCACCTCTACTACCTCGCGCGCCGCCGACAGCGGCGGCTCCTGGAAGGAACTCCCGAAAGTGAAGCTTCAGCGCAAGAACCGGCTGCGCGCCCTGTCTCTCGGTGCTGTCGCCGTCACCGGCGCCCTGGCCCTGACGGCGTGCGGCTCCGACGACAACGGCGGCGGCGGAAGTGCGTCGGGCAACCCGTCCACGTCCGCCCAGGCCAGCTCGATCAAGTGCGACGACGCCAAGGGTCAGCTCCTCGCAGACGGCTCCTCCGCGCAGAAGAACGCCATCGACGCCTGGGTGAAGAGCTTCTCCCAGGCCTGCGGCGTGCAGATCAACTACAAGGGCGGCGGCTCCGGCGCCGGTGTCACCGCGTTCACGCAGGGCCAGGTCGCCTTCGCCGGTTCCGACTCGGCGCTGAAGCCCGAAGAGGTCACCGCCTCCAAGCAGATCTGCAAGGGCGGTCAGGGCATCGACCTGCCGATGGTCGGCGGCCCGATCGCCATCGGTTACAACGTCCCGGGTGTCGACAACCTGGTCCTGGACGCCCCGACCCTCGCCAAGATCTTCGACAGCAAGATCACCAAGTGGAACGACCCGGCGATCGCCGCCCTGAACAAGGGCGTGAAGCTCCCCGACCTGAAGATCCAGGCGTTCCACCGCTCGGACGAGTCCGGCACCACGGACAACTTCACCAAGTACCTGATCGCCACCACCCCGGACAACTGGAAGTACTCCGGCGGCAAGGCCTGGCAGGCCAAGGGCGGCCAGTCCGCTCCGCAGTCCGCGGGCGTGGCCCAGCAGGTGAAGCAGACCTCCGGCGCCATCGGCTACTTCGAGCTGTCCTACGTCAAGGACGGTCTCAAGGCCGTGTCCATCGACACCGGCGCCAGCAAGCCGGTCGCGCCGAGCTCCGAGAGCGCCACCGCCGACATCGCCGCCGCGCAGGTCGTCGGCACCGGCAAGGACCTCTCGCTGAAGCTGGACTACAAGACCAAGGCCGAGGGCGCCTACCCGATCACCCTGGTCACCTACGAGATCGCATGTGACAAGGGCAACAAGGCGGACACCCTGCCCGCCACCAAGGCCTTCCTGCGCTACATCGCCAGCGAGGACGGCCAGAAGATCCTCCCGAGCATCGGCTACGCGCCCGTGCCCGCCGACATCATCTCCAAGGTCCGCACGGCCATCGAGGGCCTGAGCTGACCTGATCCGAGAGTGCGGCCCGGTACCCGACAGGGCCGGGCCGCACCGTCCGGTGCACCGCCGCCATGAGCCGCGGCCCCCTCGGGGGCACGGCTCCGCAGACCGGAGAACCCGATGGACATATCGACGACAACCGACGTACCTCCTCCTGCCCCCCAGCCCACGATCGCCGAGCGGAAGCGCGCGGCCCGTGGCGCCACCCGCCCCGGCGACCGCGTCTTCCTCGGGCTGTCCCGAGGCTCCGGCATCCTGCTGCTGGTGATCATGGCCGCCATCGCGGTCTTCCTCACCTACCGCGCCGCCCTCGCGATCAGCAAGGACCACGCGAACTTCCTCACCACGTTCGAGTGGAACACCAACGTCCTCGAACCGAAGTTCGGCATCGCGGTCCTGGTCTTCGGCACGATCGTCTCCTCGGTCATCGCCATGGTCATCGCGGTCCCGGTCGCGGTCGCCATCGCGCTGTTCATCACGCACTACGCCCCGCGCCGCATGTCAGGACCGGTCGCCTACGTGATCGACCTGCTCGCCGCCGTGCCGTCCATCGTGTACGGCCTGTGGGGCGCCCTCGTGCTCGTCCCGCACATGAACGGCCTGTTCGGCTGGCTCGACGAGTTCTTCGGCTGGACCGGCGTCTTCTCCTGGGACGAGGGCGCGCCGCGCTCGATGCTCACCGTCGGCATCCTGCTCGCGATCATGATCCTGCCGATCATCACCAACGTGAGCCGTGAGGTCTTCCGCCAGGTCCCGCAGATGCACGAGGAGGCGGCCCTGGCTCTCGGCGCCACGCGCTGGGAGGTCGTCCGCATGTCCGTGCTGCCCTTCGGCCGCTCCGGTGTGATCTCCGCCTCCATGCTCGGGCTCGGGCGCGCGCTCGGCGAGACGATCGCCGTCGCCACCGTGCTCTCGCCGTCCTTCGACATCCAGGCCAGCCTGCTCAACCCGGGCGGCGGCACCTTCGCCCAGAACATCGCCAGCAAGTTCAGCGAGGCGAACGAGTTCGGCCGGGACGCGCTCATCGCCTCCGGTCTGGTCCTGTTCGTCATCACCCTGCTGGTCAACGGCGCCGCCCGGCTGATCATCACCCGTCGCGCGGAGTACTCGGGGGCCAACGCATGAGCAGCGCAGCCGTCACCGACAAGCGGCACAGCACCCTGCGCGCCGCGAGCCTGCCCCGGTGGACGCCGTGGGCCATCGCCGCCGGCTCCCTCGTCCTGGGCATCGTCATCAGCCTGGCCGCCGGCCTGGACAGCCGGATCCAGTGGGGTCTGATCGCCGCCGTCCTCTTCGTCCTCGGCACGTTCGGCATCGCCGCGCGCGTCGAAGGCCGCCGCCAGGCCAAGGACCGCGTCGCCACCAGCCTCGTCTGGGTGGCCTTCCTGCTCGCCGTGGTGCCGCTGGTCTCCCTGATCTGGGTGACCGTCGTGCGCGGTGTGAAGGTCTTCGACGTCTACTTCCTGACCCACTCGATGGGGGTCGTCGCCGACACCGAGCCCGGCGGCGGCATCTACCACGCCATCATCGGCAGCCTGGAGCAGGTCGGCCTCGCCACCCTCATCGGCGCCCCGATCGGCGTGCTCACCGCGATCTACCTGGTCGAGTACGGCCGGGGCCGGCTCGCCAAGGCCGTCACGTTCTTCGTCGACGTCATGACGGGCATCCCGTCGATCGTCGCGGGCCTGTTCATCCTCAGCCTGCTGCTCATATTCAAGATGGGGCCCTTCGGCTTCGCCGGTTCGCTGGCCCTGGCCATCCTGATGATGCCGGTCGTCGTCCGCTCCACCGAGGAGATGCTCAAGCTCGTCCCGAACGAGCTGCGGGAGGCGTCGCTGGCGCTCGGCGTGCCCAAGTGGCGGACCATCCTGAAGGTGGTCCTGCCGACCTCCATCGGAGGCATCACCACCGGCGTCATGCTGGCGGTCGCCCGTATCGCCGGCGAGACCGCGCCCGTGCTGCTGCTGGTGTTCGGCAACCCGTTCATCAACAACAACCCCTTCGAGGGCGCCCAGGCGTCGCTGCCGCTGTACATCTACCAGCAGTTCGCCAACAGCGCGGGCTCCGGCGCGGCGTTCGACCGCGCGTGGGCGGCGGCCCTCACGCTGATCGCCTTCGTGATGATCCTCAACCTGGTGGCCCGCGGCATCGCCCGCTGGAAGGCCCCCAAGACCGGTCGCTGAGGCGACTATCTCCGGCTCCGCCGGGCGGGGCGACACAGCGACCGAGCTTGAATTTCTGGAAGTGAAGCAGACATGGCCAAGCGAATCGACGTAAGCGGCCTCACCGCCTACTACGGCTCCCACAAGGCGATCGAGGACATCTCGATGACCGTGGAGCCGCGGTCGGTGACGGCGTTCATCGGCCCCTCCGGCTGCGGCAAGTCGACGTTCCTGCGCACGCTGAACCGCATGCACGAGGTCACCCCCGGCGGGCGCGTCGAGGGCAAGGTGCTCCTGGACGACGAGGACCTGTACGGCGCCGGGGTCGACCCGGTGTCCGTCCGCCGTGAGGTGGGCATGGTCTTCCAGCGTCCGAACCCGTTCCCCACGATGTCGATCTTCGACAACGTGGCGGCGGGGCTGCGGCTGAACGGGAACTACAAGAAGTCGGAACTGAACGACGTCGTCGAGAAGTCCCTCAAGGGCGCGAACCTCTGGAACGAGGTGAAGGACCGCCTGAACAAGCCGGGCTCCGGCCTGTCCGGCGGTCAGCAGCAGCGGCTGTGCATCGCCCGGGCGATCGCCGTCGAGCCGGACGTGCTGCTGATGGACGAGCCCTGCTCCGCCCTGGACCCGATCTCCACCCTCGCCATCGAGGACCTGATCGGTGAGCTGAAGGAGCGGTTCACGATCGTCATCGTGACGCACAACATGCAGCAGGCGGCGCGGGTGTCGGACCGTACGGCGTTCTTCAACCTCGCGGCGGTCGGACAGCCCGGCCGGCTGATCGAGATCGACGACACGGAGCGGATCTTCTCCAACCCGTCGGTCCAGGCCACGGAGGACTACATCTCCGGCCGCTTCGGCTGATCCCACGATCCCCTCGCGGTGCTGCATGGCGGTGCCACCGCGAGGACGCAAAGGGCCCGCCCCTGGCTCCCGGGGGCGGGCCCGCTGCGTTGTCACGCCGTCACTGTGTCCGGCTTCGGCGCCGGGGGTCTTCGGGGCTTCGCCCCTCGCCCCGGTGTCTCCCGCCCGCCCGACCGACTCGGTCGGCCGGAGGGCTCGACGCGGGGCCGGGCGACCGGGCCGGCAGGATGGTCGCGGCTACAGCGCCACCACCTTGACCAGCCCGAAGGCCAGGGCGGCGACCAGGGCCGCTGCCGGCATCGTGATGAACCAGCCCAGGATGATGTTCTTGGCCACGCCCCAGCGGACGGCGTTGACGCGCTTGGTCGCGCCCACGCCCATGATGGCCGAGGTGATGACGTGGGTCGTGGAGATCGGCGCCTTGAAGAGGAACGCCGTGGTGAACATGATCGACGCGCCGGTCGTCTCGGCCGCGAAGCCCTGCGGCGGGTCCAGCTCGATAATCTTGCGGCCCAGCGTGCGCATGATCCGCCAGCCGCCCGCGTAGGTGCCGAGGGACAGCATGATCGCGCAGACGATCTTCACCCAGACCGGGATCGGGTCGCCGTACGTCTCGTGGCCGGAAATCACCAGTGCCATGACGACGACGCCCATCGTCTTCTGGGCGTCCTGGAGACCGTGGCCCAGCGCCATGCCGGCCGCCGAGACCGTCTGGGCTATGCGGAAGCCGCGCTTGGCCTTGTGCGGGTTGGCCCGGCGGAAGAGCCACAGGATCGCCGTCATGACCAGGTAGCCGATGATCAGCCCGACGACCGGGGACACGAACATCGGGATGATGACCTTGTCGACCACCCCGTGCCAGATCACCGTCGTGCCGCCCGCCAGCGCCGCGCCCACCAGGCCGCCGAACAGGGCGTGCGAGGAGGAGGACGGCAGGCCGTAGTACCAGGTGACCAGGTTCCAGACGATCGCGCCGAGCAGGGCCGCGAAGAGGATCCCCATGCCGGTGGAGCCCTGGGGGGTCTCGATCAGGCCCTCGCTGACTGTCTTGGCGACGCCGGAGCCCAGGAAGGCACCGGCGAGGTTCATCACGGCCGCCATGGCGAGGGCCGCCCGCGGGGTCAGCGCCCGCGTCGACACCGACGTCGCGATGGCGTTCGCCGAGTCGTGGAAACCGTTGGTGTACGTGAAGAAGAGCGCGACCGCAATGGTCACGATCAGGGCGAACGTGTCCATCGACGCCTCAGGACTCCTTGACGGCGATGGTCTCCACCGTGTTCGCCACGTGCTCGAACGCGTCCGCCGCCTCTTCCAGGACGTCCACGATCTGCTTGAGCTTCAGCACCTCGATCGCGTCGTACTTGCCGTTGAAGAGGTGGGCGAGCAGCTTGCGGTGGATCTGGTCGGCCTGGTTCTCCAGCCGGTTGACCTCGATCCAGTACTCGGTGAGGTTGTCCATGGTGCGGAGGTTCGGCATGGCCTCCGCGGTCAGCTCGGCAGCCCTGGCCAGGACCTCGATCTGCTGCTCGACGCCCTTCGGCAGTTCCTCCACGTTGTAGAGGACGACCAGGTCGACGGCCTCCTCCATGAAGTCCATGATGTCGTCCAGGGAACCGGCGAGGGCGTAGATGTCCTCCCGGTCGAACGGCGTGATGAACGAGGAGTTCAGCTGGTGGAAGATCGCGTGCGTGGCGTCGTCACCTGCGTGTTCCGCGGCCCGCATACGCTCTGCGATCTCGGCCCGGGCGGAGGAGTCCGCCCCGAGCAGTTCCATCAGGAGTTTCGAGCCGGTGACGATGTTGTCCGCGGACGCGGCGAACATGTCGTAGAAGCTCGTCTCCCTGGGGGTCAGACGAAAGCGCACGTGGGGTCCTCGGGGTGCTTCGGTTTCGGTCAGGCTGATGCTAGGCGCATCATCCGGCCACGGCTATCGGGCCGCATCCCAGTGTCGCCCATCGGGCAGTGTGGTCGGCACGGGGGCGGACGAAGGGCCCTCTACCCCGGAAAGTTCGTTACCATATACCCAGTAGGGGTATGTGTCCCTTTTGTCCCCAGCTCGTCCCGAGACGGAGGCCCGCGATGACGACGACGACCGAGGCCGGCGCCACGCACGGCTACCACAAGCAGAAGGACGAGCACCTCAAGCGGCTGCGCCGGATCGAGGGCCAGATCCGCGGACTGCAGCGGATGGTGGAGGAGGACACGTACTGCATCGACATACTCACGCAGGTCTCCGCATCCACCAAGGCCCTGCAGTCCTTCGCGCTCCAGCTGCTGGAGGAGCACCTGCGGCACTGCGTCGCGGACGCGGCCGTCAAGGGCGGTGACGAGATCGACGCCAAGGTGGACGAGGCGACGAAGGCGATCGGCCGGCTGCTGCGCAGCTGAGCCGCTCAGGCCGCGTCGCGCTCCTCGGCCACCCGCAGCACCGCGTCGATGCTCTCCAGGCTGAGCCGGTCCTCGGCGGCCGAGGCCGCGATGATCAGCTCTCCGCACAGCTCGATCTCGGCGAGGGCCACGTGGTCCTGAACCGCCGTGCCGCCGACCGCAGCCACCCGCCTCACCTCTTCCCGGACGTCACCGCTCCCTAGGGTAGGCAGCGTCCTGCTGACCGCGCATGGCACGGACGGGCTACTTACGGGGTGGCGTCCCGGACTAGTGACTGGCCGGTTTCAGGCCCCGCCGCCGGTCCCGCCCTCCTCGGCGATCCGGCCGGCGTAGATGTCCTGCGGGGCCGGCAGCCGTACGTCGGCGGGGGTGCCGAAGCCGTACAGCAGCAGGGTCGAGGCGACCGCCACGGTGGCCTTCTGGCGGCCGTTGACGAAGCTGAAGCGCTGCCGCAGCTTACGGATGCGGCCCTGGTCGTCCAGGTACGCGTCGAACGGCACCTCGGCCGTGGCGAACCCTTTCGCCGCCGCTGCCAGGGCCGCCCTGTTCGCGGCGGTGGCGTACCGGGCCGCGCGGCGCAGGTCGGCGGTGCCCCGGTAGTGCCGCACCGGCGTCCCGGCGACCTCGGTCCGGCCCACGAAGACCGCCTCCCGCGTGCCGCGCAGCACCTCGGCCGCCGCGTACGGGTCGGTCGCGCCGCCGGTGACCAGGTTGCCGTCGGACAGCGTCGAGGTCTCCACCCGCACCCACTTGTCGGCGGGCACGCCCGCGCCCCGGTTCTTCATGAACAGCGCGCCCGGGGCGAGGAGTTCGGTGATGGGCCGGTGCTCGGAGGTGCCCGTGGGGTCCTCGGGCAGCACCACCGTGAGCCGGCCTAGGCGGTGGCGGTAGTCGTAGACGCCCTTGCCGCGGATGGTGACCCGGGTGCCGCCCGTGGCCATCTCCATCGAGGTGCCCGCCTTGGAACTGCCCGCGGCCCGCAGCGCGTCGGCGGCCCGGTGCAGGGCGGTGACGGGGTCACCGGCGCCCTTGACGTCCTCGGCGGCGGCCCCGCTGCCGGAACAGCCCGCGGCGCCCGTGCCGAGGACGAGGAGGACGCCCGCCGCGACGACGGTGCCGCCCGCGCGCCTGTGCTGCCGCCGATCCATCGCCTGCCTACCCCCAGCCGGTGTGTCCGTCACGGGCCCCCTGTCGTCCGGATAACGACGGCTGAGGAACGCCGTCACGCGCCACCGCGAGCGACGGCGGGGGTCGCGCCGGAGCGAGGGGAGCGGGGCGGGTGCGGGCGGGGGCGCGTTGGGGCGAGAGGGCCGGACGGGCGGCGGCAGCGGAACGCGCGCGGGCGGCGCCAGGCGGGGCCGATGGGGAGGAGGGGCGGGTGTTGGTGGGGCGCGTCGGAGTCGGGGGAGGCGGGGCGGTGTTGGCGGGGGCGCGTCGGGCCGGGGGAAGCGGGGCGGGGCCGGGCGGGACGCGTCGGGGTGAGGAGAGGCGGGCGGGTGTTGGCGGGAACGTTTCGGGCCGGGGGAAGCGGGGCGGGGGCGGCGGGGGCGGGATGCGTGCCGGCGGGTCGCCTCGCGGCGAGGGGAGCGGGGCTGGTGGCGGCGGGAGCGCGTCGGAGTCGGGGGAGGCGGGGCGGTGTTGGCGGGGGCGCGTCGGGCCGGGGGAGCGGGGCCGGTGCGGGAGGGAATGGGATGCGTGGCGGCGGGAGGGGGCGAGGGCGGGGGGCGTTAGACCGGTTCTTTAATCGTGGCTGGGTACCGTTGACGGCGTGGCAGTCATCGCGGTATCGGAGGACGGACCGGAACGCGCCGGGTCCGGGCAGGAGCACCTCACGACGACGACCGAGCAGGGCCCCTTCTGCGTGGCCAGATGCAGCTGCGGCTGGCGCGGCCCCGCCCGCCGGGCCCGCAGCCAGGCCCGTACGGACGCGGAGGGGCACACGGCGGGCCGCTGAGCCGTCAGCGGCTCTCCAGGGCCCGCAGGAGCGCGTCCACCAGGTCCCCGTCGCGGAACTGGGTCAGCCGGTCCCGGGCGGCGGCCGGGGCCAGCCACAGGATGCGGTCCACCTCGGCGTTCGGCGTGAAGTGGCCGGAAACCGCCTCCGCGGCCCAGTACCGCACCCGTTTCGGGCGGCCGTTGGCCGAATAACACAGGGTCGGCAGCTCGCCGCCCGGCCCGGCCGTGTACCCGGTTTCCTCCGCGACCTCGCGCAGCGCGCCGGCGAGCGGGTCCTCGCCCCGCTTCAGCTTGCCCTTGGGGTGGGACCAGTCGTCGTACTTCGGCCGGTGCACCAGACAGATCTCCAGGTCGCCGGAGACCGGGGAGCGGCGCCACAGCACACAGCCGGCCGCCTGGACCACGGTGTCGTCCACACCGCCTCCTCGTGGGGTCAGGGCGCGGGAACGGTCTGCTTCTGCCACGCCTGCTGGAACGCGAACCTGGCCGCCTCCACCTCGTGCCGCTGATCGGCGTGGAGCACTCCGAGCGCGTACGCCGTCGCCGGGGTGATCCGCGGCGTGCGGGCCGCCTGCGCCGCCGCGGCCGCCGCCTCCGAGGCGTCCCGGTGCCGGTTCAGCGCCTGGCCCGCCGTCAGCAGCCGTGCGTCCAGCGGGGCGTCGCCGGCGTGCAGCACCTCGCGGGCGTACCGGTGCAGGCGCAGCAGCAGGCGCACCTGGTGCCAGGGGCTGTCCTGGGGGTGCGGCGCCGGGTCCGGGGACAGGCCGTGCACCAGGGCCTCCGCGTTGTAGGGGTGGCCGGCGGTGACCAGGGGGAGCGCGGTGACGGCGTCCGTGAGGCGTTCCTCGGCCGCGGCGGCCAGGGGGTGCAGGGTCGTGGTGGGGGCGGCGGGGATGAGGGGGACCTCGCTGGCGAGGACGGCGACCTTGTCGGCCACGGCGTGGAAGCGGGAGGAGCCGAGGGCCTGGAGGGCGGTGGAGTGGGCGCGCGTCCGGGCCAGGGTGAGCTGGCGTTCGAGCAGGGCGCCCGCCTTCGCCGCGCCGACCGTGAGGGTGCCGCGCTCCGTCGCCGCCGTCGCGTCGGCGGGACCGCCAGTGCCTCCCACCGCGGCGGTTGCCGCCCGTGCCGCCCCGGCGGCCCGGCTGCCGGCGGCCACGGGGACGTCCACCGTCTGTGCGGGCAGCACCGCCGCGCCCGACAGCCGGTGCAGCGCCAGCAACAGGCGTTCCAGCCGGGCCTCGTAGGAGTGTTCCAGGCCCAGGGTGCCGGACACCCAGGCCAGTTCGGGGCGCATCGCCTCCGACCAGTCGGGGTCGAGGAGCGGGCGGAAGGTGTGCAGGCTGGCGCTGATGCGGCGGGCCGAGCGCCGCAGGGCGCGGGCCGCGTCGACGGGGCCCTCCGCGCCGGCCGCCTGGCCTCCGGTCTCCCGGTGCAGGCGCAGGGCGCGGAGGAACTCCGTGGCCTGGGCGCGCAGGTAGCCCGCGAGGGCGTCCCCCGTCACCGCCCCGGCCGTGGGGTCCGTCGGGTCAAGGTGTTGCTGTGCCACGCCGGCGCCTCCGGGCGTCTATGAGCATCTCCTGGACGTTGCGCAGGGGTTGGCCGTCCGCGTCGGTCGCGTGCCGCGTCCACTCGCCGTCCGGGCCGAGGTGCCAGGAGGCGGTGGAGTCGGACATGCCGGTGTCCAACAGCCGGTTGAGCGCGGCGCGGTGACCGGGGTCGACCACCCGGACCAGGGCCTCTATCCGGCGGTCGAGGTTGCGGTGCATCATGTCGGCGCTGCCGATCCACACCTCGGGCTCGCCGCCGTTGCCGAAGGCGAACACCCGGGAGTGTTCGAGGAACCGGCCGAGGATCGAGCGGACCCGGATGTTCTCCGACAGGCCCGTGACGCCCGGGCGGACGGCGCAGATGCCCCGCACCCAGATGTCGACCGGCACGCCCGCCTGGGACGCCCGGTAGAGCGCGTCGATGACCGCCTCGTCCACCATCGAGTTGACCTTGATGCGGACGAAGGCCGGACGGCCCGCGCGGTGGTGCTGGACCTCCTTGTCGA
This sequence comes from Streptomyces sp. NPDC047841, assembly GCF_040704085.1. NCBI lineage: Bacteria > Bacillati > Actinomycetota > Actinomycetes > Kitasatosporales > Streptomycetaceae > Streptomyces > Streptomyces sp. NPDC047841. The sequence continues at coordinate 57,742 of NZ_JBEYRP010000033.1, read as the reverse complement.
TCCGGGCGACCAAGCCGTCCCGCAGGGACTTGGGGGCGACCAGCAGCCGGCGGTAGGTCTCGCGGCGCGAGTAGCCGGACAGCCGGTTGAAGAGGTCGGAGAGGTCGGCGCCGACCTGCGGGTCCGCGGTGAGCAGGCCGAGGTCCTCGTACAGGCGGGCCGTCTTCGGGTGGTAGTTGCCGGTGCCGACGTGGCTGTAGCGGCGCAGGGTCTCGCCCTCCTGGCGCACCACCAGCGACAGCTTGCAGTGCGTCTTCAGGCCGACCAGGCCGTACACGACGTGGCAGCCGGCCTCCTCCAGCTTGCGGGCCCACTTGATGTTGGCGTGCTCGTCGAAGCGGGCCTTGATCTCGACCAGGACGAGGACCTGCTTGCCGGACTCGGCGGCGTCGATGAGCGCGTCGACTATCGGGGAGTCGCCGGAGGTGCGGTACAGGGTCTGCTTGATGGCGAGGACGTCCGGGTCGGCCGCGGCCTGTTCCAGGAACGCCTGCACGGAGGTGGAGAAGCTGTCGTACGGGTGGTGCAGCAGCACGTCCCGCGCGCGCAGCGCCGCGAAGATGTCGGGCGCGGACGCCGACTCGACCTCGGCGAGGTCGCGGTGGGTGCCGGCGATGAACTTCGGGTACTTCAGCTCGGGCCGGTCGAGGCTGTGGATGCGGAAGAGGCCGGTGAGGTCGAGGGGGCCGGGTAGCGGGTAGACCTCCGCCTCGGAGATCTTCAGCTCGCGCACCAGCAGGTCCAGCACCTCGCGGTCGATGGACTCCTCGACCTCCAGGCGCACCGGCGGGCCGAAGCGGCGCCGCATGAGTTCCTTCTCCAGGGCCTGGAGGAGGTTCTCGGTGTCGTCCTCCTCGACCTCCAGGTCCTCGTTGCGGGTGATCCGGAAGGCGTGGTGCTCCAGGATCTCCATGCCCGGGAACAGCTCTTCCAGGTGGTTGGGGGCCGCGATGACGTCCTCGATGGGGACGTAGCGGCCGGGGGACGCCTCCAGGAAGCGGGTCAGCAGCGGCGGGACCTTCACGCGCGCGAAGTGCTTGTGGCCGCTGACCGGGTTCCGTACCACGACGGCCAGGTTCAGGGAGAGGCCGGAGATGTACGGGAAGGGGTGCGCGGGGTCGACGGCCAGGGGCGTGAGGACCGGGAAGATCTGGTGCCGGAAGAGCGTGAAGAGCCGGGCCTGTTCCTTGTCGGTCAGCTCGGTCCAGCGGACCAGGTGGATGCCCTCGTCCGCGAGTGCGGGGGCGACGTCCTCGTGGTAGCAGGCGGCGTGCCGGGCCATCAGCTCGCGGGAGCGGGCCCAGATCATCTCCAGTACCTCGCGGGGCTGGAGGCCGGAGGCGGAGCGGGTGGCGACGCCGGTGGCGATGCGGCGCTTCAGGCCGGCCACGCGGACCATGAAGAACTCGTCCAGGTTGCTGGCGAAGATCGCGAGGAAGTTGGCGCGTTCCAGCAACGGCGTGTTCGGGTCCTCGGCCAGCTCCAGGACGCGCTCGTTGAAGGCGAGCCAGCTGCGTTCCCGGTCGAGGAAGCGGCCCTGGGGCAGGGGCGCGCCGTCGGTCGGCGCCTCCTCGTAGGTGTCGAGACCCGCGTCGAGATCGGGTTCCAGGTCGGAGACCACGGCGGCCACGGCGTGCTGGCGGTGCGCGGCGATGGAGCCCACGGAGGGCTGGGGGTGCTGTACCTCTGCCTGGGTGTCTTGCTGGCTCATGAACCCATTCTTCCGCGCAACGGGTGACACAGGCGCGTCGGAACGTGCGGGCGGGAGCGTGACGGCCCCGTTCCCCGCGGGCCCCTCGGGGGGCGGCGAAGGCTCTGGCACGGCGGGCTTCATTGGCTGAGCGTCGCAAGCCCGGCTGAATCAATGGTTACGGCGACATGACGTGCGGGATAGCGGGGGGCGGCCCGAAGGCGTCCCCGGCTGCGGGGTGCCGTCCGGCGGTGACGGCGGGGATGGCTGGGATGGCGGCGGTGGCGGCTGGGATGGCGGCGGTGAGGACGACGCCGGTGGCGGTGCGGTGGTGAGGTCGATGCCGGTGGTGGTGGCGAGGATCGCGGCGGTGGCGATGGCGGTGGCGGTGGCGGCGGCGGTGATGACGGCGGGGATGGCGGGGATGGCTGGGATGGCGGCGGTGGCGGCGGGTGGCCGGTCCGGAAGCCGGCCGGCGGGACGCGCGGGGCGTGAACGCGCGGGGCGTGAACGCGCGGGGCGTGAACGCGGGACTGACTCCGCTGCGTGACCGGGGCGGTCCGGTCCGTGGACCGGACCGCCCCGGAGGCCGGGGGCGAGCACCCCGGAGCCGGTGAGCGGGGGCGGCCCGGCCGTGGTCGGCTACGCGCGCCGGCAGGCCCGGTCACGGGGAGCGGCGCGGGCGGGCGCACAGCAGCCCACGGACCGCGAGCAGCGCGAACGCCGGTGCGTGGGGCAGCACGGCCGGGCGGTACAGCCGCAGGGGGCCGACGGGTGGCCGGGCCGCCAGGGGGCAGCCAGGGGCGAGGGCGGTCACCCTCCGACCCCGTCACGACCACTACCCGTGGCTTCCTCGTGGCCGGTCCCGGTGGCTCGGTCACGGTCGGCCCCGGTGGCTTCCGCGCGGTCGGTCCCGGGTGGCTCGGTCACGGCTGGCCCTGGTCGCTCCCGCGCGGTCGCACCTGGCGGCTCCGTCACGACCGGTCCCGGCGGCCTTCCGCGCGGTCGGTCCCGGCGGCTCCGTCACGACCGACCCCGGCGTCTCACGACCAGCCCCGGCAGTTCCCCCGCGGCCAGCCCCGGCGTTCCCCCGCGACCGGCCCCGGCGGCCCCCCCGCGACCAACCCAGCTACCCCTCGCGGCCGGCACCCGTGGCGGGGGTCGTCTTCGGGTGGGTCGGGGTGCCGGTGGTGCGGTGGTGGACCAGCCAGAAGGCGAGCGTGGTGAGTACGGCGGTGAGGGCGAGGAGGAGGGCCGCCGGGACGAGGTGCAGCGGCCAGTAGTGGGAGTAGGGGTGGTAGTCGGCGTAGAAGCCGACGGCGTGCCGCTGGTCGTTGAGGCTCCGGCACCCGGCAGCGGCGTCGGAGGCGCAGGTCGAGGCGGGCACGTGGGCACCGGTCGCGGTGACGATGCCCTCCTCGACCGTGATGCCCGAGTGCGTCGGGGACTTCCCGCGTCCGGCGACGCCGGTGACGGTCGGCCACAGGTGCGGCAGGCTGATCTGGACGGCGATCCACAGCGCGGCCACGGAGAGCGCGGAGGCGCACAGCGCGACCAGCGAGCGGCCGATCAGCAGCCCGGCGAGGGCGCCGATGACCAGGCCGGTCAGGGCGAGGGCGACGATCAGCGGGCCGCCCGAGTAGAAGGTGGCAACGTCGTACCAGCGCTTGGCGGTGTCGATCCGGCCGTCGCCCGCGGACCACGCCACGTGGTGCAGCATCGCCAGCAGACCGGTGCCGGCGGTGATCAGGAGGGCCGGGACCGCGAGCCGGGAGGTCAGCCAGCGGACCGGTGAGACGCCCTGGGTCCAGGCGAGCCGTACCATGCCGGCCTCCACCTCGCGGCCGGTCAGTGCCGCACCCGCCCAGGCGGCGGTGAGGAACGGGACCGCGAGGATGAGGGTGGTCGTGTACTGGTAGACGTCCTTGTAGCGCAGGATCGCGTCCTGGTCGTACCGGCAGGGGCGGAAGGGCGCGCAGGCGTCGTAGTCGTGCCAGGCCGTCGCCGCCGCGTCGGTGAGCGGGCCCCACAGCCACAGCAGCGTGCCGGCGCCGCCCACGACCAGAAGCGCCCAGGTGTACACGGCGGGCCGGTGCAGGCGCAGCAGCCAGCGGATCTGGCGCGGGGCGGCGGTCACCGGGGCGGGTGCGCTCAGGGTGGCGGTCACGCGGCGTGCTCCTCGTCGTCGGCGGTGTCGGCGGTGTCGGCCGGGGTCAGGGCGGGGGCGCCGGGGTTGCGCAGGTGCGCGAGGACCAGTTCCTCCAGGGACGGCGTCGCGGTGCGCCAGTCGCCGGGGAGGGGTCCGGACGGGCGGATCAGCGCGGTGAGCTGCCGGCCGGTGACCCGGGACTCGACCACGGTGTGCGCGTCCAGCGGGGTCGTCGCGGCGGCGCCGCTCACCCTCCGGTGGGCGGCGAGCAGGTCGTCGATCTCGCCGGACAGCCGGATCCGGCCGCCGCCGACGAGCAGCAGGTGGTCGCAGGAGTCCTCCAGCTCGGCGACGACGTGCGAGGACATCACGATGGTGGTGCCGTACCCGGCGGCCTGCGCCATCAGCGTGCCCATCAGCTCGTGCCGGGCCAGGGGGTCCAGGTCGGCCATCGGCTCGTCCAGGAGCAGCAGTTCGGGCCGCTTGCCGAGGGCGAGGGCGAGCGCCACCCGGGTGCGCTGCCCGCCGGAGAGGGAGCGGACGCGGGCCTCGGGGTCGAGGTCGCCGCCCGCGACGACCCGCGAGGCGCCGTCCGCGTCCCAGTGCCCGGGGTTGAGGTCGGCGCCCATGCGCAGCGTCTCGGCGATGGTGAGCTGCGGGTACAGCGGCTTGTCCTGGGCGATGAAGCCGACCCGGGGGCGGGCGGCGGCCGGTGTGGTGCCGAGGACGGTGACGCTGCCCTCGGTGGGCGCGGTGAGCCCGGCGGCCAGGGCGAGCAGGGTGGACTTGCCGGCGCCGTTGGGGCCGACGACCGCGCACACGCGCCCGGCGGGCAGCCGGAACGAGCAGTCCCGCAGCGCCCAGCCCCCGCGGCGGCCGAACCGTTTCCCCAGAGCCTCCGCCCGCAACGCGATGTCACTGCTCATGTCGGTTCTCCCTGGAAGTGCGTGTCGAGTACGGCGGTGAAGAGTGCGGCCACGTCGTCCCGCTCCAGTCCGGCGGCGCGGGCGCGGTCCGCCCACTGCTCCAGCTCGCCGCGCAGGGGCGAGTCGGCGGGGGTGGTGCCCAGGGACCGTCTGACGAAGGTGCCGAGGCCGCGCCGCGCCTCCACCAGGCCCTCGCGCTCCAGTTCGCGGTAGGCCTTCAGGACGGTGTTGGGGTTGATGGCGGTGGCCTCCACCACCTCGCGCGCGGTGGGCAGCCGGTCGCCCGGCCGCAGCAGGCCCAGCCGGAGTGCCTGTTTGGTCTGCTGGACGATCTGCACGTAGGTGGCCACGCCGCTGTGCCGGTCGATGCGGTACTCGACCATCGGAAACAACCCCCTTTCACTAATTGAGTAGTGAAAGGGTGATGCAAAAGAGGGGCGGTCGTCAAGGCGACCGCCCCTCTGGTGCTGGTATGTCAGGTTTCCGTGCGGTACATCAGGTCCGTCTCGTGGACCGTGAAGCCCAGGCGCTCGTACACCGACACCGCCGCCTTGTTGTCGGCGTCGACGTAGAGCATCGCGGTCGGCAGTTGCTGCGCGGCCAGGTGGCGCAGTCCCACGGTGGTGAGGGCCTTGCCGAGGCCGCCGCCCTGCTCGCCGGGCCGGACCCCGAGGACGTACACCTCGCCCAGGCCCTCCTCGGCGTGCACCTTCGTCCAGTGGAAGCCGATCAGTTCGCCGCGCCGCTCGGCGAGGAAGAACCCGGCGGGGTCGAACCACGGCTCGGCCTTGCGGTCGTCCAGGTCCCGCTGGGTCAGCGTGCCCTGCTCCGGGTGGTGGGCGAAGGCGGCGGCGTTCACGGCGAGCCAGGCGGCATCGTCCTTGCCGGGCACGAAGGCGCGCACGGTCACGCCTTCCGGCAGCACCGGATCGGGCAGTTCCAGATCGGTCAGCGACCGCCGCATCTGGCGCAGTTCGCGGAACAGGGTCAGGCCGAGCACCTGGGCGAGGTGCCGGGCGGCGGGGTGCCCGCCGTGCGCCCACACCCGCAGTCGCTTGCCGGAGGCGGCGAGCAGGGCCGAGCCGAGCGCCCGGCCGTGGCCGTGCCCACGGTGGGCGGGGTGCACGACCAGTTCGGCGGCCGGCGCCTCCACCGGGTCGGTGTCCTCCAGCTGGGCGTAGCCGACGAGTTCGCCGTCGACGGACAGCAGCAGGTGCGAGACGCCTTCGCGGGTTCCGCCGCGCAGCTGCAGCCGGCCCTGCTCGGACACCGGTTGCTGCCCGTCGGTCCGGGCGGCCTCACCGAGCAGGCGCAGCACGGCCTCGGCCCGGTCCGGGGTGAGCGCGGAGGAGGTCTCGATGGAGCGGGCGGGGAAGCCCCGTACGGTGTCGTCGCTGCTCATGCGTACGAGGGTACGGGGCGGCCGGGGCGAATTCCCGGCACATCGGCCAGGCGGGCGCACCGGTAAAGACATGGGCAAAGGGAAACCAGGATGTAACCATGAACCCCCTGTCGTGCTACGCGCGTTGACCCTAGGCTGCGCCGAGCCAGCACAGCCGACCCACAGGGGGGTCCCATGCCAGCCGCGCCCCGGCGCACCGGACGTCGTACGTACGCCCTTCTCGCGAGCGCAGCCACGCTCGCCACGGCCGCGGCGCTGACCGCCGCGCTCCCGGCCGACGCGCACGAGAGCCACCACCGTCCGGACCGCTACCAGGACGTCCAGCTGCTCTCCTTCAACGACCTGCACGGCAACCTGGAGCCCCCGTCCGGCTCCTCCGGCCGGGTCACCGAACTCCAGCCGGACGGCACGGCGAAGACGGTCGACGCGGGCGGCGTCGAGTACCTCGCGACCCACCTCCGCCAGGCCCGCGCCGGCCACCCCTACTCGGTCACCGCGGCCGGCGGCGACCTGGTCGGCGCCTCCCCGCTGCTGTCGGGCCTCTTCCACGACGAGCCCACCGTCGAGGCGCTGAACAAGCTGGACCTGGACGTCACCTCGGTCGGCAACCACGAGTTCGACGAGGGCGCGAGGGAACTGGCCCGGCTCCAGAACGGCGGCTGCCACCCCACGGACGGCTGCTACACGGACCAGCGGTTCAAGGGCGCCGACTTCCCGTACCTGGCCGCGAACGTCCTGGACGACAAGACCGGCAAGCCGATCCTGAAGCCGTACTGGGTCTGGAAGAAGAAGGACGTCAGGATCGGCTTCATCGGGGTCACGCTGGAGGGCACCCCCGGCATCGTCTCCGCCGACGGCGTCAAGGGCCTGTCCTTCAAGGACGAGGCCGAGACCATCAACAAGTACGCCAAGGTGCTCCAGCGCCAGGGCGTGCAGTCGATCGTGGCCCTGATCCACGAGGGCGGCTACCCGGCGTCCGGCTCCTACAACTACGACTGCGACTCCCCGGGCGCCGGCAGCGGCATCTCCGGCCCGATCGTGGACATCGCCAAGAACGTGACCCCGGCGGTGGACGCCCTGGTCACCGGCCACACCCACCAGGCGTACGTCTGCACGATCCCCGACCCGTCCGGCCGCCCCCGCATGGTCACCTCGGCGTCCTCCTTCGGCCGCCTCTACACGGACACCACGCTGACGTACGACCGCCGCACCGGTGACATCGCGCGCACGGCCGTGAAGTCCGCGAACCACGTGGTCACCCGGGACGTCCCCAGGGCGCCGGACATGACCGAGTTGATCTCGCGCTGGAACACCCTGGCCGCCCCGATCGGCAACCGTCCCATCGGGTACATCTCCGCCGACGTCAACAACAGCGGCACCGAGTCCCCGATGGGCGACCTCATCGCCGACGCCCAGCTCGCCCACGGCCGGGAGCTGGACCCGAGGACCAGCCTCGCGCTGATGAACCCGGGCGGCGTCCGGGCCGGCCTCACCTACGCGGCCAAGGGCTCCGAGGGCGACGGCGTGGTCACCTACGCCGAGGGCTTCACGGTCCAGCCGTTCGCCAACACCGTGAACCTCCAGGACTTCACCGGCGCCCAGCTGGTCCAGGTCCTCAAGGAGCAGGTCAGCGGCGCCAACGCGGCGGCCCCGAAGATCCTCCAGCCGTCCGCCGGGCTCACCTACACCCTGGACCTCACCAAGTCCGGCGCGGACCGCGTGGTCACCGGCTCGATCCGCCTGAACGGCGCCCCGATCGACCCGTCGGCCACCTACCGCGTCGCCACCAACAGCTTCCTCGCCGGCGGCGGCGACGGCTTCCCGACGCTGGGCCAGGGCACGGGCGACCTGGTCGGCGCGGACGACCTGACGGCCCTGGAGAAGTACCTGACGGCCAACTCGTCGGCCACGTCCCCGCTCGCACCGCCGAAGACGGACCGGATCACGGTCGTGCAGTAGGACGGCCCCGGCCCTTGTCCACAGCTGTGGACAAGGGCCGGAGCCCCGGGGCCCCTCCCCCCAGCAGCGCCGGCCAGTCCTGCTCGGCGGCCCAGTCCGCGAAGGAGTGCCAGGCGATCTCGGGGTGGGCGCGGCGCAGACCGGTGACGTCGACGTCCAGGCCCGTGTCGGTGAAGTAGGCGAACATCGCCGCCAGGTCGGCGGAGCGGGCGCGGACCTGGGGGAGGGGTGGCTGCGCGTGGGCGACCGGGCGGCCCAGTGCGGTGCTGAGGACGGCCGCGATCCGCGCGGGGGTGCACGTGTCGGAGGCGATGTCGACGCGCCGGCCCGCGAAGTCCTCCCGGCGCTGGAGGGCCAGCGCGGCGAACGCGCCGATGTCGGTGGCCGGGATGAGCGTGAGCGGCCGGTCGGCCGGCATGGGCCAGGCGAAGACGCCGGTGCGCAGCCCGTCGAGGGTCCAGCCGCTCGCGTAGTTGTCCATGAACGCGGCCGGGGCGATCACCGTCCATGGCAGGCCGGAGGCGCGCAGGTGCTGTTCGACGGCCCGCTTGCTCTCGAAGTGCGGGACGCCGGTGCCCCGGTCGGCGTGGGCGACGGAGGTGAGGACCACATGGCCGAGGCGGGCCCCGGCCGCCGCGTCCACGAGGGCCGTGCCCTGCCGGGTCTCCGTCCGGGTGTCGGTGCCGAACGGGGTGGTCACCGCGAAGAGCGCGTCGGCGCCGGCGAGGGCGGCGGCGAGGGACCCGGCGTCGTCGTAGTCGGCGCGGCGGACCTCGGCCCCCAGGGTGCGCAGCGTCTCGGCGGCGGGTGAGCCGGGCCGGCGGGTCAGCGCGCGGACACGGTGGCCGGCGGCCAGCAGCGCGCGGGCGGTGGCCCCGCCCTGGGCGCCGGTAGCGCCGGTGACGGCGATGGTGAGCATGGGTGTCCCCCTGGATCGCTAAGATTGCTGCGCGACGCATTGGCTGCGTCGCGCAGCAGACTAGGGCATGAGTTACTGCGCCGCGCAGTGATTTCGGCGAGGAGACCCCGTGACCGACGCGACCGGCCCCGACCGGGCCCGCCTGTACGAGGAGCTGGCCGTGGAGTCCAGGCGCTACCTGGCCGCCTACGTGCTGTTCAACCAGGCCGTCGCCGACCACCTCGGCCTGCACCCGACCGACGTGCAGTGCCTGAGCCTGCTGACCGCCGAGCCCGAACCGCTCACCGTCCGGCAGATCGCCGACCGCACCGGCCTCACCACCGGCTCGGCCACCCGTCTGGTGGACCGGCTGGAACGCGGCGGCTACGTCACCCGCACCCCCGACCGGCAGGACCGCCGCCGCGTGCTGGTCACCCCCGTCCCCGAGCGCCTCACCCGCGTCACCGCGCTGTGGGACGACCTAGGCCGGACCTGGCAGACCCTCCTGGACGACCACAGCGAGGACGAACTGCGGGCGATCACCCGGCACCTGCGCCGGTCCCGCGACCTCGGCCACACCCAGGTCCAGCGGCTGCGCGCCATGCCCCGGCCGGACTGAGTACGGATCAGCCGGCCGGTGTCTCCGGCGGCGGGGTCGGCGCCCCCGGCAGCCGTACCGTCGCCACCGTGCCGCCGCCCTCGGCGAGGGCCAGCGAGACCTCGCCGCCCGCCTGCTTGACCGTACGGGCGACGATGGACAGGCCGAGGCCCGAGCCCGGCAGGGCGCGGGCGCTGGGGGAGCGCCAGAACCGGTCGAAGACGTGCGGCAGTTCGTCCTCGGCGATGCCGGGGCCGTGATCGCGGACCGTCAGCACACCCTCGCTGAGCCGCACCTCGACCGTGCCGCCCTCGGGGCTGAACTTCACCGCGTTGTCCAGGATGTTGACGATCGCCCGCTCCAGCGCGGAGGGCTCCGCCCGCACGAACCAGGGCTCCAGGTCCGCGGTGATCGACAGCTCGGGGCCGCGCAGCCGGGCCCGGCGCAGCGCCGCCTCGACGGTGTCCTGGAGGGCGACCAGCTGGACGCGTTCGCCGTGCTGCCCCTCCGAACGGGACAGCTCCTGGAGGTCGCCGATCAGCGCGGCCAGCTCGGTCACCTGCGCCTTGACCGAGGCGAGCAGCGCCTTGCGGTCCTCGGGCGGGAGCGGACGGCCCGTCTCCTCGCTGCGGGTGAGCAGTTCGATGTTCGTCCTGAGCGAGGTCAGGGGCGTGCGCAGTTCATGGCCCGCGTCCGCGATCAGCTGCTGCTGGAGCTCGCGGGAGCTGGCCAGCGACGCGGTCATCGAGTTGAACGACCTCGACAGCCGGGCCACCTCGTCCTCGCTGACGTCCTCCACGGGGATGCGGATGGTCAGGTCCTCCGTGCGGGCCACGTGCTCCACGGCCTCGGTGAGCTTGTCCACGGGGCGCAGCCCGGCCCGCGCGACGGCGAGGCCCGCGGCGCCGGCGCCGACGACACCGACGGCGGAGACGAGCAGGAGGACCAGGGCGAGGTCGTTGAGGGTCTTCTGCGTGCTCTTGAGGGGTACGGCGATGAGCACGCCGACGTTGGGCCCGCGCCCGCCGCTCGGGGTGGAGGTGCCGCCGACGGGCTTGGTGAGCACCCGCAGCTCGTTGCCCTCGTCGTCGCTGCCGTTGCGGAAGTACAGGATGCTGGTGTCGAGGTTCCTGATCTCGGTCCGGTCGGCCTGGGTGATCCTGATCCGGCCCGAGGCGGCACCGAACAGGCAGACCTTGCCGTCCTCCGTGACCAGCTGGGAGTACCGGTCGCGCAGCAGGAAGCTGTTGGCCTGCGGGGTGTCCGTGCAGTTGTCCAGGGTGAACTGCAACTGGTCCGTCTGCGTCGTGTTCCGCAGGGACTTCTGCAGGTCCTCGTCGAGCTGGTCGTACAGCTTGCGCTCCACGAGGAACCAGCAGCTCACCGAGACCGCCGCCACCGCGAACGCCACCGCCGCCGCGACCAGCATCGCCAGTCGCGCCCGCAGCGGCAGCGCCCGGTACCGGCGCGCCAGCTGCCTCACTCGGCGCCGCCCTGCCGCAGGACGTAACCCACCCCGCGCACGGTGTGCACCAGGCGCGGCTCGCCGCCGGCCTCGGTCTTGCGGCGCAGGTACATGACGTAGACGTCGAGGGAGTTGGAGGAGGGCTCGAAGTCGAAGCCCCACACCGCCTTCAGGATCTGCTCACGGGTGAGCACCTGACGCGGATGTGCCATGAACATCTCCAGCAGGGTGAACTCCGTGCGGGTCAGCTCGACCGGCCGGCCGCCGCGCGTGACCTCCCGGGTCGCGAGGTCCATGCGCAGGTCGGCGAAGGTGAGCGCCTCGTCCGCCTGGGCCTCGGCCGACACCGCCGCCGCGTAGGAGCTGCGGCGCAGCAGGGCGCGGATGCGGGCGAAGAGCTCGTCCAGCTCGAACGGTTTGACCAGGTAGTCGTCGGCGCCCGCGTCCAGGCCGGTGACGCGGTCGCCGACGGTGTCGCGGGCGGTGAGCATGAGGATGGGGGTGGTGTCCCCCGCACCCCGGATGCGGCGGGCCGCGGTCAGCCCGTCCATGCGCGGCATCTGGATGTCCAGCACGACCAGGTCGGGCTGGTAGGCCGTGGCCTTCTCCAGGGCGTCCGCGCCGTCGACGGCGACCTCGGTGCCGTACCCCTCGAAGGCGAGGCTGCGCTGGAGGGCCTCGCGCACGGCCGGCTCGTCGTCGACGATCAGGATGCGCTGGGGGTCACGGTCGCCTTCGGCGGGACTCATCGCTCGCGTTTCCTCGGGGTGCGGTGGGTGGGCCGGCCGGTGCCTTCCGGCCGGGGGTGGGGGCCTCCCGGCCGTGGCCGGTGTCTCTCAGCGTCCCATGTCCGGGAGCCGGGGACACGCGCGCAGGTCAGACCCGGACCGTGTTCAGGCGGTGCAGCGGGACCTTGCGGCGGTGCGGACGGGCGGCGGAGGTGCGCAGGCCCATCAGCTGGGGGACCGGCGTGACGGGCGCGGCCACCTCGGGGGCCCGGGGCGCCGGGACGGGCACGTGCAGCTCGGACACGATGGACAGGGCCAGGGTGAGACCGGCCGGACCACGCTCACTGAACCGGTGGGGGACGTGCTTGATCATGACCTGCTCCTTGCACTCGGTGTTGCTAGCTGTCGGAGCCCGCCCGCAGCTTGGCCAGGTCGGACTTCACCGTGTCGACGGGGATGGCGAAGCCGAGGCCGATGCTGCCTGCGTCCGAGGACGAGGACGCCTGCGAGGCGGAGGAATACATCGCGGAGTTGATGCCTATGACGTGACCGCTCGCGTCGATCAGCGCACCGCCGGAGTTGCCGGGGTTGAGGGACGCGTCGGTCTGGATGGCCTTGTAGGTGGTGGTGGACGAGCCGGTGTCGCCGTTGAACTCACGGCCGCCGAACTGGAAGGGCCACTGCCCCTCGCCGTCCTGGCTCTGTCCCTGGTTCTCGTCGGTGGAGACGGTGACGTCCCGGTTCAGGGCGGAGACGATGCCGCTGGTGACCGTGCCGGTCAGGCCCTCGGGGGAGCCGATCGCGACGACCGTGTCGCCGACCTGGACGCCGCCCGAGTCACCGAGCGCCGCCGCCTTGAGGCCGGAGGCGCCCTTCAGTCTGATCAGGGCGAGGTCCTTGGAGCTGTCGGTGCCGACGACCTCGGCGGTGTAGCTCCTGCCGTCGCTGGTGCGCACCTTGACCGAGGTGGCGCCGGAGACGACGTGGTTGTTGGTGACGATCTCGCCGTTCGAGGTGATGATCACGCCGGAGCCGGTGGAGGAGCCGTTCTGGAGCGTCGCGTTGATCTCGACCACACTCGGGCTGACCGCCGCGGCGATGGCGGCGACGTCGCCCTTCTTGCTCGACGGCACCACGGTGGTGGTGCTGCCGGCGGTGGCCACCGTGTCCTTGCCCGCCAGCTCCTGGAAGGCGTACGCCGTACCGCCGCCGACCGCCGCCGCGACGATCGCCACCGCCGCGAGCAGGCCCATCGGCCCGCGGGTGCGCTTCTTCCCGGGCTCGGGGGCCGCGGTCGCCGGCTGGTACGGCGGCGGGGGCGGCCACTCGGGGTTCACAGGAGCGGAGTAGGAGTGCGGCTGCTCGTAAGTGCCCTGGCTCTCGGTCATGACAAAAGAGTCCCCCGCGACCATGAGAGCTTCCTGAGTGCCGCCTGAGAAGCCCGGCAGAACCGCGTTTGCCCGATATAAAGAGGGATCGGGGGCCTCTTCGGGAAGGCCCCCGGGATCAGTGGCAGCCGCAGCTCGTGCGCAGCACCAGCCGCGAGGGGAACGTCTTCAGCCGCTCGCGCCGGGACCCGGCGACCCGCAGCCCGTCGTCCAGCACCAGGTCGACCGCCGCCCGCGCCATCGCCGAGCGGTCGGAGGCGACCGTGGTCAGCGGCGGGTCGGCGAGCGCGGCCTCCTTGATGTCGTCGAAGCCGGCCACCGCGAGCTGCCCGGGCACGTCGATGCGCAGCTCGCGGGCGGCCCGCAGCAGTCCGATGGCCTGGTCGTCGGTGGAACAGAAGACCGCGGGCGGCCGGTGGGGGCCGGACAGGACGTCCAGGGCCACCCGGTAGGCGTCGTAGCGGTTGTACGGCGCCTCGAACAGCCGGCCCTCGGTGGACAGGCCCGCCTCGGCCATGGCCCGCTTCCAGCCCTCGACGTGGTCGGAGACCGGGTCGCCGACCGCCGGCGTCTGCGCCGTGCCGCCCATGCAGGCGACGTAGTCGTAGCCGTGCTCCAGCAGGTGGCGCACGGCGAGCTGGGCGCCGCCCAGGTCGTCCGTCACCACGGCCACGTCGTCGATGGCCTCCGGACGCTCGTGCAGCAGCACCACCCGGGCGTCCCAGGCGTCGATCTCGGCGGCGGCCAGGTCGTTCAGGGCGTGCGAGACGAGGATCAGGCCCGAGACGCGCATACCGAGGAAGGCACGCAGGTAGTGGACCTCGCGCTCGCCGATGTAGTCGGTGTTGCCGACCAGGACCATCTTCCCGCGCTCCGAGGCGGCCTGCTCGACCGCGTGCGCCATCTCGCCGAAGAACGGCTGGCGGGCGTCGGGGATGATGAGGCCTATGAGGTCGGTGCGCCGGGAGGCCATCGCCTGGGCGACCCGGTCGGGCCGGTACCCCAGTTCCTTGATCGCGGCGAGGACGCGCTCGCGCGTTGCCGGGGCGACCGGCCGGGGTCCGTTGTTGATGACATAACTGACGACGGCTGTGGAGGTTCCAGCCAGCCGTGCCACGTCATCCCGAGTCACCTTGGCCACGCGCGGAGTCTACGCGGATTGACCCGCCGTGGGCAGGGCGTATCACGGGCGGCCGGGCACGGGCGGTGCCCCGCCCGGGTGCCCTCACGCGTCCGCCGTGGACCGGCTAGGCCTCGGCGTGGACCTCGGTGCCCTCCAGGACGGCGGGCGCGTCCGCATCCTCCGGCTTTGCCCGGCTCGCCTTGGCCTTGGCCTCCTCGGCGGACCGGTCGGGCTTCTCCGGTGTAACGAATCGATAACCGACGTTCCGGACGGTCCCGATCAGCGATTCGTGCTCCGGGCCGAGCTTGGCGCGCAGCCGCCGTACGTGCACGTCGACCGTGCGGGTGCCGCCGAAGTAGTCGTAGCCCCACACCTCCTGGAGCAGCTGGGCGCGGGTGAAGACGCGGCCCGGGTGCTGGGCGAGGTACTTCAGCAGCTCGAACTCCTTGAAGGTCAGGTCCAGGACCCGCCCCTTGAGCTTGGCGCTGTAGGTCGCCTCGTCCACCGAGAGGTCGCCGTTGCGGATCTCCATCGGCGAGTCGTCGTTGACGATCTGCTGGCGTCCCATGGCGAGCCGCAGCCGCGCCTCGACCTCCGCCGGACCGGCGGTGTCCAGCAGGACGTCGTCGATGCCCCAGTCGGCCGTGACGGCGGCGAGGCCGCCCTCGGTGACGACGAGGAGCAGCGGACAGCCGGGGCCGGTGGACCGCAGCAGCTGGCAGAGGCTGCGCACCTGGGGCAGATCGCGCCGGCCGTCGATGAGGATGACGTCGGCGCCCGGGGTGTCGACCAGGGCGGGCCCCTCCGCCGGGGCGACCCGCACGTTGTGCAGGAGCAGGCCGAGGGCCGGGAGCACCTCCGTCGACGGCTGGAGGGCGTTGGTCAGGAGCAGCAGAGAACTCATACGTCTGGTTCCTCCTCGGTCCCTGCGAGGACAGTGCGGACGGGTACTGCTCTGCGATCCCGAAGGCCCCGTACACCGGCGGTCACCTGAGGTTTCCCGCTTCGTATACAACGCTTCCGAAAGCACAAAAGGACCCGGGGGCTACGCTGCCCGAGTCCTCTGCCCAGCAGAATAGCCCACATGAGCAACCGTCCGGCAGGTCATGGGGCACGTTCCACCGTTCGTCCGAATTCCGAGACAGGCAGACAGAGCCCTATCCGGACGTTTCTGCGCACCGCCGACGGAATTCCGATCGATTCCGTATACGATCCGCCGTCCGCCGGGTACGACACCCCTCCGGACGCCTCCCGGCCGGCCTCCGGTGACCTGGTGTTCGTCATCGCGCACGGCTTCACCGGGGACGTGGAACGCCCGCACGTGCGCCGGGTGGCGGGCGTCCTGCGCGGCTACGGCGCCGTCGTCACCTTCTCCTTCCGCGGCCACGGCCGCTCCGGCGGACGGTCCACGGTCGGCGACAAGGAGGTGCTGGACCTCGCCGCCGCCGTGGAGTGGGCCCGCGCTCTCGGGCACGCGCGCGTGGTGACCGTCGGCTTCTCCATGGGCGGCTCGGTGGTCCTGCGGCACGCGGCGCTGCACGGCGGCACGGACGCCGTCGTCTCCGTCAGCGCGCCGGCCCGCTGGTACTACCGGGGCACGGCCCCCATGCGCCGCCTGCACTGGTTGGTCACCCGCCCCGAGGGCCGCCTGGTGGGCCGCTACGGCCTGCGCACGCGCATCCACCACCGGGACTGGGACCCGGTCCCGCTCCCGCCCGTGCAGGCGGTCCCGAGGATCGCCCCGACGCCGCTCCTGATCGTCCACGGCGACCGCGACGGCTACTTCCCGCTCGACCACCCCCGGATGCTCGCCGAGGCGGCCGGCGGGCACGCCGGCCTGTGGGTCGTACCGGGCATGGGCCACGCGGAGAACGCGGCGGACGACGCCCTGATGGCCCGGATCGGGGACTGGTCGGTGACGGCGGCGGGCTAGCCTGACCCACACTGTCCTTATCGTTCTCTTGTTTGTTCCTGTCCCTGCCGTCGATTGAGGATTCAGATGCCCAAGGTCACGGTGCGCTACTGGGCCGCCGCCAAGGCCGCGGCCCAGGTCGCCGAGGAGCCGTACGAGGCGGACACGCTGGCCGGCGCGCTGGCCGCCGTGCGCACGCGGCACCCCGGCGAACTCACCCGCGTGCTGCAGCGATGCTCCTTCCTCGTCGACGGCGACCCCGTCGGGACCCGCGCGCATGAGACGGTACGGCTGGCCGAGGGCGGCACGGTCGAGGTGCTCCCGCCGTTCGCAGGAGGGTGAGCGATGACCAACCAGCCGTACCAGGGCGGCCCCTACGAGGGCTACGACCCCTACCAGCAGCAGTGGCCCGCGCAGGACCCGCACCACGGGCAGCCCGGCCACGACCCGGAGCTCACCCAGCAGTGGCAGGGCCAGACCTGGGAGACGCAGACGCACGCGCCGGTGCAGGCGGCGGAGACGGCGTACCTGCCGCGGCAGGAGCAGCAGCAGGGCGGGTACCAGCAGGCGGGGTATCCGCAGCCGGGGTACCCCCAGCAGGGACACCAGCAGCACGCTTACCAGGAGCCGCAGTACCACCAGTCCCAGTCCCAGCCCCAGCAGCAGTACGGGGAGCCGTACGCCGGGCAGCCGTACCCGGGGGCGTACGACGGGACGCACACGGGGGCGCACGCAGGAGCGCACACGGGGGCGGGGACGTACGCGTCCGCGCCGAGCCCCGAACCGGCGCCCGCCCCCGCACCGGCGGCGCCCGTGTCCCCGGCCGAACCGGAGGCCGGGCCCGCCTACGGCCCCGCCACCCTCGCCGGCAACGCGCGGATCACCGACGCCCAGCGGGCCCGACTGGAGGGCCGTTCCCCGATCATCGAGCCCGGCATGCAGCCGGCGCTGCTCACCGCCGTGCTGGGCCTGCTCCTCGCCGCGGCGGCCCCCGTCGCCTCGTACGCCCTGGCCGTGCCGCTGGTGGTGCTCCAGGCGGTGACGGCGGCGGGCTGGTTCCGGCTGAACGGCATGTGGCCGGCCCGGCAGGGCATCGCGCTGGCCTTCGCGGGCGCGCTGACGTCCGACGTCGCGGTCCTCGCGGCGGGCCGCGACCACGCCCTGGTGGCCATCCTCGGCCCGCTCGGCCTGTGGGTGCTGCTCTCCCTGGTCCTCCAGCTGCGCTCGCACGCCTCGCCGGACGAGCGGATGTACGGCCTGATGGCGACGGTCGCCTCGGCGGCGCTCGCGGTCCTGGCCACCGGGTACCTGGCCGTCGACGCGCACGCGGTCTCGGTCGGCGCCGCGGCCGTCGCGGTGGCGGTCCTGGCCCGTGCCCTGCCCCTGCCGACCCCGGTGTCGGTCGTGGTCGCGCTGCTCGCGGCGGCGGGCGCGGGGATCGCCGTGGGCGGCATGACCGGCTTCGGCACGAAGGGGGCGCTGCTGGGCGCCGCCGCCGGGGCGTGCGCCCTGATCGGCCACCGGGTGGCCGGCTACGACTACCCGTCCCGCTTCGTCCACTTCACGGCCGGCGTGGCCCTGCCCCTGTCGGCGGCGGCACCGGTGGTGTGGGTCCTGGGCCGCGCCCTGGGCTGAGGTCGGGGGCGGCCCAGGGTCGCTTCGGGGGCATCCCCGATGTCCCGGCGCGCGGGCGGGAGAAAGATCGTTCCCATGACTTCCCTCTCCCGACGCGCCTTCGCCGGCATGGGCGCGGCCACCGCCCTGTCGCTCGCCACCGCGGGCCTCGCCGCCCCGGCGACGGCCGCGCCGATCGCGCCCGCCCCCACGGCTCCGGACCGCACGGCCCCGGACCCCACCGCTTCCGGTCCCGTCCCGCTCGACATCGCCGCCTTACGCGCCGCGATCAGCGATCTCTCGCATCCGGAGGCGACCGCCGCCCAGCTGCTGGTGGAGCGGCGGGGCAGCCGCTGGTACGGCACCGCGGGCACGGCCGGCCCGGTGAGCGGCCGGTCCGTCCGGGCGGACGACCGCTTCCGCGCGGGCAGCGTGACGAAGGCCCTCGTCGCCACGGTCGTGCTCCAGCTCTGGGCGGAGGGCCGGGTGGACCTGGACGCCCCGATCACGCACTGCCTCCCCGGCCTCGCCCTGCCCGCCCGTTTCCAGCGCGTCGAGGTGGCGCATCTGCTCCAGCACACCAGCGGGCTGCCCGACCACCGGGGCCTGCCGGACCTCGGCACACCGGAGGCGGTCCTGCGGTACCGCTTCGACCACTGGACACCGCGGGCCCTGGTCGCCACGGTGACGCGGGACCGCCTCAAGTTCCGTCCCGGCCACGCGCAGGAGTACCGGGGCGTCAACTACGTCTTCCTCGCCCTCCTGATCGAGGAATTGACAGGGCGCCCCTACGGGGAGGTGATCGCCTCCCGGATCCTGCGGCCCCTGGGACTGACCGGAACCCGGATACCGGGCGGCGACCCCCGCCTGCACGGCCCGTCCGTCCACGGCTTCCTGCGCATGACGGACGGGAGCCTGCGCGACGTCACGGTCTACGACCAGTCCGCCGCCTGGGGCGAGGGCGAACTGGTCTCCACCGCGGACGACCTCTTCCGGTTCCAGGAGGCCCTGTTCGGCGGGGTGCTGCTGCCGGGGCCGGCCCTGCGCAAGATGGTCACCCTGCCCGCCGTGCCCATGCTGGACGGCACCCCGGCCCGCTACGGCATGGGCCTTCAGGCGGCCACGGTGAACGGCACGACCTTCTGGGGGAAGACCGGCGAGACCTACGGCTACCGCACCCGTGCGTTCGCCACGCCCGACCTGTCGACGCGCTTCGTGCTGTCCTATACGCCGACCGCGCTGAACGCGGGGGAGGACATGGTCGAGCGGGTCGCCGGCGTGCTCACCGCCTGAGCCCGCCGCGATCCGAGCGAAAGGCCCTACGGCTCGACCACGACCTCCTGGGCCGCCGCCGTCTCCCCGGCCAGGAGCCGCGCGTCGACCGGGACGTTCCGCTTCACCAGTGCCAGCGCGACCGGCCCCAGCTCGTGGTGGCGCACCGACGTCGTCACGACACCGACCCTGCGGCCCTCCGGGCCGTCGTCCGCAACGCGTATCTCCGTGCCGGGGACCGGGAGATGGACGTCGCTGCCGTCCAGGTGCAGGAAGACCAGCCGGCGCGGCGGCTTGCCCAGGTTCTGCACCCGGGCGACGGTCTCCTGCCCGCGGTAGCAGCCCTTCTGCAGGTGCACCGCCGTGCCGATCCAGCCCAGCTCGTGCGGGATGGTGCGGTGGTCGGTCTCGAAGCCCAGCCGGGGCCGGTGCTGCTCGACGCGCAGCGCCTCGTAGGCGAGGAGCCCGGCGGCGGGCCCGTGGGAGGCGGCGAACTCCTCCAGGCCGGCCCGGGGCAGGAAGAGGTCACGGCCGTACGGCGTCTCGCGCACGACGACCCCGTCCGGGACGTCGGCGATGGAACCGGCGGGCAGGTGCACCACGGCGATGTCGGCGGTACGGTCGGCGACCTCCACCCGGTAGAAGAACTTCATCGACTCCAGGTACGCGATCAGCGCGTCCTGGGTGCCGGGCTCCACATGGGCCCAGACGGTCGCGCCGTCGTCCACCAGGTACAGGGCGTGCTCGATGTGCCCGTGCGCGGAGAGGATCAGGGCCTCGGTGGCCTCTCCCACGGGCAGTTCGCTGACGTGCTGGGTGAGCAGCAGGTGCAGCCAGCTCAGCCGGTCCTCGCCGCTGACGGTGACGACACCGCGGTGCGAGAGATCGACGAAACCGGCGCCGTCGGCGAGGGCGCGCTGTTCGCGGAACAGGTCGCCGTAGTGGGCGGCGACACCTTCGTCCACACCCTCGGCGGGGACGGCGCCGGGCAGGGACAGCAGGGGGCTCTTCATACCGCAAGCCTACGACGTGGTACTTGAACCCTTCAGGGAACAGTCCCGGCACCGGCCGAAGATCGCGAAGTGCTTCATGTCGGTGTCGAAACCGAACTGCCGGCGCAGCTTGTCCGTGAACTCCCCGGCCACGTCCAGGTCCGCCTCGATGACGTCGTCGCAGTCCCGGCACACCAGGTGCAGATGGTGGTGGCGGTCGGCGAGGTGGTAGGTCGGGGCGCCGTGCCCGAGGTGGGCGTGGCTGACCAGGCCCAGTTCCTCCAGCAGCTCCAGCGTGCGGTAGACGGTGGAAATGTTGACCCCCGACGCCGTCTTCCTCACTTCCACGAGGATGTCGTCGGGGGTCGCGTGCTCGAGGGTGTCCACGGCTTCCAGGACAAGCTGCCGCTGAGGCGTCAGCCGGTAGCCGCGCTGCCTGAGGTCGCTCTTCCAGTCGGTGCTCACCACACCGACGAGTCTAGAGCCACCGGGCGCGGTGCCACCGGACGAAGACGGCCTACTTGAAGAACGCGATGCCGTCGTCCGGGAGGTCGTCGGGGAGGGCCTTCGCCCAGCGCTCGACGTCCTCCGGGGTGACGACCTTCTTCAGCTGGGCCGACATGTAGGGGCGCAGCGGGACCTCGGGGGTCTGCTTCTCGCCGACCCACATCAGGTCGCTCTTGACGTAGCCGTAGAGGCGCTTGCCGCCGCTGTACGGCCGGGAGTCCGCGGTGCGGGCGACGGCGTCCGTGACCAGGTCGATCTGCGGCTTCTTGTCGGCCATCTCGCCGTACCAGATCTCGATCACGCCGTCGTCGCGGGTCATCGTGACCTCGACCTTGCGGTCCGGGCGGATGCGCCAGAAGCCGGACTCGGTCTCCAGGGGGCGGACCTTGTTGCCGTCCTGGTCGAGCACCCAGGTGCGGGAGCGGTACTCCAGGAAGTCCCGGCCGTCGTGGGTGAAGCTGACCTCCTGCCCGAAGTTGCACTTTTCCGAGCCGGGGAAGTCATGCACGCCCGCGCCGGCCCAGTTGCCGAGCAGGAAGGCGAGCGGGACGAGGTCCTTGTGCAGGTCGGACGGGATCTCGATCATGAGCGGAGGCTTTCGTGGGTGTGGATCAGCGCTGGCCCTGGAACAGCTTCTTCACGGTCAGACCGGCGAAGGCGAGCACGCCGACGCAGACCAGGACCAGCAGGACTTCGAAGAATGCTTCCACGGGTGCTCCTTGAGCGAGGGTGGGTGGACGACAGAGCCGCAGCCCAGCTTACGCGGCCGGGCCGGGGCGCTCCTTGCGAGGGGCGGCGCCGCCGAGGGCTACGCTTCCCGCATGGCGAAGAAGCTCGTGATCAAGGTGACGGCCGGGGCGGACGCCCCCGAGCGGTGCTCGCAGGCGTTCACGGTGGCCGCCGTGGCCGTGGCCAGCGGGGTCGAGGTCTCGCTGTGGCTGACCGGGGAGTCGTCCTGGTTCGCGCTGCCGGGCCGGGCCGCCGAGTTCGAGCTGCCGCACGCCGCGCCGCTGCCCGATCTGCTGGAGTCGGTCCTCGCCGCCGGACGCGTCACGCTGTGCACGCAGTGCGCCGCCCGCCGGGAGATCACGGAGAAGGACGTCGTCGAGGGCGTACGGATCGCGGGCGCGCAGGTCTTCGTGCAGGAGGCACTGGCGGAGGACACGCAGGCGCTCGTCTACTGAGCCCTCCCCGCGGGGCCGCCGGCGCTCCTAGGGCCGCGGGCGCTTCTTGCCGTCCAGTTCGTCCCACCACTCGTCGGACTGCGGGTCGCCCGAGGGGTCGTCCCACCAGCGGTCCTCCGGGCCCCGGCGGTTGGCGATCATCGCGGCGACCGGCGGGATGACCATGGCCAGCACGCACATGCCGACGGCCGCGGGCACCGACCAGATGCGGATGACCCCCCAGGCCAGGACGAAGAGACCGATGCAGGTCCCCATCATGGCGAAGTAGACGTGCCGACGCCGGGCGTACATACGTCCACTGTAGGTCCGGCGCGGCCTGTCACAACTGATCCACAAATTCCCTGCGACCGGGCCCGGCGGGGTTACCGTGGCGTGTCCGTACCGGATTCACGAACACCGTCGCCGACCCAGGGGAACCACCACATGCGCGCCCTGCGAATACTCCTGATCCTCGTCGTGGTCCTGGGCGGACTCTTCGTGATCGTGGACCGGGTCGCCGTGCACTTCGCCGAGGGCGAGGCCGCGGACAAGCTGAAGGCGACCCAGAACCTGTCCTCGACCCCGAGCGTGGACATCAAGGGCTTCCCGTTCCTCACCCAGCTCGCGGGCGGCTCCCTCGACGACGTCGAGGTCGGCATCAAGGACTACCGGGCCGCCACCGGCAAGCCCGGCCAGACCATCCGGATCGACGACCTGAAGGCCGACATGAAGGGCGTCGAGTTCTCCGGCGACTACAGCTCGGCCACCGCGTCCACCGCGACCGGCACGGCGTCGATCTCGTACGCCGAGCTGCTGAAGACGGCCAAGTCCGAGCCGACCGAGGTGGCGCCCGGCGTCATGGCCCGGGTCGTCGGCCTCTCCGACGGCGGCAACGGGAAGATCAAGGTCGCGGTGCAGGGGACCGTCCCCGCCCTCGGGGTCAAGCAGACGGTGTCCGTGCTCAGCTCGGTGGCCGTGGTGAACAACAAGGTCGAGGTGCACGCGGACTCGCTGCCGCAGCTGGGCGCCGCAGCGATCGCGGAGGACCGCATCCGCCGGATCACCGACTTCCAGCAGGCCGTCGACCAGCTGCCCGGCGGCATCAAGCTGGACAAGGTGGAGGCCGCGCCGAAGGGCGTGCGGATCAGCGTGAAGGGTTCGGACGTCAAGCTGGCGGGGTAGTCGGACGCCGGCGGAGACGGACGCCGGCGGACCGGGCGAGGGCAGTGACCGGCCCTGTCCGACTGGCGAGACGGTCACGTCCGTAGCGCAGATGCGATGACCTGGGCGAGCGCCAGGGGGCCGTCGAACGCTGTTCGGGGGGCATGCGCATCCCGCCATTCGGACGATCCCGTCTCGCCATGTGACACACCGGTGACACGCCCGCCCGGACGTCCCTACGATCGAGCCCATGAAGCGACAGGCGGATCTCACGAAGCGGCGGGCAGTGGACCTGTGCCGCGTTGCCGCCATGCTCTGTCGCCCCTTCTGAGCGGAAGCCCCTGCTCCCGCGTCTCACCCGCCCTGCTGCCAGGGCATCCGTGCGCCGCTCGGCACCGAGCGCGCCCCTCTCTACTCGCACGCCCCGCCGCGACTGCCCCGGAGGAGAAGAGCATGAGCCGCAGCGACGTCCTGGTCGACGCCGACTGGCTCCAGGAGCACCTGGACGACCCGACCATCGCGATCGTCGAGGTGGACGAGGACACGTCCGCCTACGACAAGAACCACATCAAGAACGCGATCCGCATCGACTGGACCAAGGACCTCCAGGACCCGGTCCGCCGTGACTTCATCGACCAGGAGGGCTTCGAGAAGCTCCTGTCGGAGAAGGGCATCGCCAACGACCACACGGTGGTCCTCTACGGCGGCAACAACAACTGGTTCGCGTCGTACGCCTACTGGTACTTCAAGCTGTACGGCCACGAGAACGTCAAGCTCCTCGACGGCGGCCGCAAGAAGTGGGAGCTGGACGCCCGTGAGCTGGTCGCCGGCGACGAGGTCCCCGAGCGCCCGAAGACCGACTACAAGGCCAAGGCGCAGGACACCTCGATCCGCGCCTTCCGCGACGACGTCGTGAACGCGATCGGCTCGCAGAACCTGGTCGACGTCCGCTCGCCCGACGAGTTCTCCGGCAAGCTGCTCGCCCCGGCGCACCTGCCGCAGGAGCAGTCGCAGCGGCCGGGCCACGTGCCGAGCGCCCGCAACATCCCGTGGTCGAAGAACGCCAACGACGACGGCACCTTCAAGTCGGACGAGGAGCTCAAGGAGCTCTACGCCGCCGAGAACGTGGACCTCGCCAAGGACACGATCGCCTACTGCCGCATCGGTGAGCGCTCGGCCCTGACCTGGTTCGTGCTGCACGAGCTGCTGGGCGTGGAGAACGTCAAGAACTACGACGGCTCCTGGACCGAGTACGGCTCCCTCGTGGGCGTGCCGATCGAGCTCGGCGCCGCCAAGTAACCCCCGACCTTCTGGTCGGACCGAGACCCCTCTGGAGAAACGCATGTGTGGAGCGAAGGCCGGCGGCCCGGACGCCTCGACGGTCAAGCCCGGTGAGACCACGATCCAGGGCCAGGTGACCCGCGACGGCGAGCCGGTGACCGGATACGTCCGACTGCTCGACTCGACCGGCGAGTTCACCGCGGAGGTGCCCACCTCCGCGACCGGCCAGTTCCGCTTCTACGCGGCCGAGGGCACGTGGACGCTGCGGGCGCTGGTGCCGGGTGCGACCGCCGACCGCACGGTCGTCGCCCAGAAGGGCGGCCTGGCCGAGGTCGCCATCGCGGTCTGAGCGGACCGCTGGAGGGCCTGTGACGGGCTCAGTGACGGCTGAGGGCCGCATCCCCCGGGTTGGACGCCAATGGGGGGTGCGGCCCTTCGGCTGTGCACGGGCCCGCGTCAGCAGCGCCGGACCGCCGCGAGCCCGATCGCCGCGAGCAGCGCGCCGACGCGGAGCGCGGCGAGGAAACCGCTGACGGCCGCACCCTCGGGCGCGCGGCGCCCGGGACGGCGTCCGGGGCCGGGCGGGGGGCCCGGGTCGGGGACGTCGGGCGCACCACGCACCCCGGGGCGCGGATCGGGCGCGAACGCGGGATGGAAGGGCGGCAGCGCGTAGGCCGGCAGGGTCGTGGCCCGGTTCCGTGGCGCCGGGTTCTCCCGCTGCCACCGCCTGCACTCCTCGTACGGCAGACCGCCCCGCTCGGCCGTCATGCGCGGTGCTCCGTCCGCTGGTGCTGGCGCAGCAGCACGTTCGCGTCGGTCTCGGCGCTGCGGTCGTACGCCACCCGCGCCGCCTCCCGCCGCTCCGCCAGCTCCAGACAGGCGGCACAGCCCGGCACGGGGCGCGGTGGCCGGCTCGCCTCGTCCAGGGGCGGCGGCAGCGACGGGACGCCCCTGGCGCGCTGGTTGACGGCCCGCACACCCGCCCCGATCCGCTCCCGGTCCGTGGCCGGACGCACCTTCTCCGGATCGGCCTGCCACTCCGCCCCGCCGCCGACGGGGCGCAGCATCACGTAGGGGCCGGCCCGGTCCCGGTACTCGCCGACCCTGTCGGTGGCGGGGTCGTAGAGAAGTCGTCCCGGCTCGTGGGACTCGGGCGTCGTCGTCATCACGGCCTGCTCCTTTCCAAGAACGCGTGTGCGCAGCGCGAAGAGGCGGCTACGCTGCGTGTTCGGTGGTGTTCAAGAGCATGACGCACGGAAACGGCGTCCCGGCTGCTGAGCGGGCCAAATTCAACGCGGGGCCCGCCACATTCAACAAATTCAACAGGAGCGCGATGCCACAGCGGTTGGTGGTCACGGGACGGAGCCAGGAGCCGAGGGCACGGTTCAGCGAGGAGTTACGGCGCCTGCGGAGCGAACGGGGGCTGAGCCTGCGGGACCTGGCGAAGGAGGTCGGCTGGGACGCGTCCCAGTTCAGCAAGATGGAGAGCGGGCAGACCCTGGGCGGACCCGAGGTCGTCCAGGCGCTGGACCAGTTCTACGGAACGCCGGGGCTGCTGGTCACGCTGTGGGAGCTGGCGGTGGCGGACCCGACGCAGTTCAAGGAGCAGTACCGGCGGTACATGCTGCTGGAAGCCGAGGCGATCAGTTTGTGGCAGTACTCGGTGAGCAGACCGCCGGGGCTCCTCCAGACAGTCGGGTACGCCCGCGAAGCACTGGCTGCGGGTGGCCTGAGGGGTGAGGAGTTGGACCAGCAAGTGGAGGCGCGCACCGGACGGCGGTCGGTGCTGGAGGGGGGCGACCCACCCCCGTTCCGCGTCCTCCTCTCCGAAGCGGTTCTACGGAACTCACTGCGCGACCCACGGCAGTGGCGGGGGCAACTGGAGCACTTGGCGGAGGCTGCGGTGCAGCCGAACATCGCCCTCCACGTGCTGCCGTTCGGTGCCGGGCTGCACGGACTGGACAGCACCGACGTCATGTTCCTCAGGCTGCCGGGCGGCCGTACCGTGGCATACGTCGAAAACGACGTGCGAGGTGAACTCATCGAGGAGCTAAGCCAGGTTGAGCGATTCCACCGCACATATGATGCGGTGCGCGACCAAGCCCTCTCCCCGGCGGAGTCGCACAAATTCATCCTGCGGATGTTGGAGGAAGTCCCGTGCGAGCCATCGACCTGAGCAACGTGAAGTGGCGCAAGAGCAGCTACAGCAACTCGGACGGCGGCAACTGCGTCGAAGTCGCCGACAGCCTCCCCCTCGTCCCCGTCCGGGACAGCAAGGCCCCCGCCCGTGGAACCCTCGTCTTCGGGCCGGAGGCCTGGTCGGCGTTCGTGGGCGGGGTCAAGGGGAACGCCCGCTAGATTTCCAGCAGCACCGTGAACGGACCGTCGTTCGTCAGGGTCACCCTCATCTGGGCGCCGAAGCGGCCCGTCGCCACCGTCGCGCCCAGGGCGCGCAGCTGGGCCACCACCTCGTCGACCAGGGGCTCGGCGACGTCGCCGGGGGCCGCCGCGTTCCAGGTGGGGCGGCGGCCCTTGCGGGCGTCGCCGTAGAGGGTGAACTGGCTGATCACCAGGAGCGGGGCGGCGATGTCGCTGCACGACTTCTCGTCGTGCAGCATCCGGACCGTCCACAGCTTGCGGGCGAGCTGCGCCGCCTTCTCCTTGGTGTCCTCATGGGTCACCCCGACGAGGACGCACAGCCCCTCGCCCTCGATCGCGCCCACCGTCTCGCCGTCCACGACGACGCTCGCGCCGTCCACCCTCTGCACCACCGCACGCATGCGGACCATCATGCCCGGTGTCCCGCACTAGCCCGCACGGGGTCCACTATGGATCTCTTACCGCCCATCTGGGGACGTTCGCGCGCACTCGGTCACATTGCGGTCGGTTGGGGTGGCACGATGCTTCCCACACGCCGGTCGAGGGGACGGTCACACGCACGATGAGCACACCGAGTACCAGCGGGCGGCTGGGGACGCAGGCGACGTACCGGCCGCCCGTCCAGCGCGCCGACGGCTCCGCGGGCCCTGCTCTGCCCGCCGAGCCTGCCGAGCACGACCTGGCCCGGCTGAGCCTTCCCGAGGTGCGCGCCCTGCGCCGGGACGCCCAGCGCGACGAGGCGGACCTCAGCTATGTGCGGCGGCTGCTCCAGGGGCGAATCGACATCCTGCGCGCGGAGCTGGGACGGCGCGGCCGGGCGTCCGTGCCGGCGCCGGCGGACGGTTCCGTGGTCGACCGGCTCCCGGAGATCCTGAAGGACGCCCCGGCCCGGCAGCGCTCCTCGGCCCGCCATGTCACGCTCGGCACCCCGCACAACGAGGAGTACGGGCAACTGGCCGCCGAGATGCTCGCCGAGGTCGAGCTGTCGGACCTGACGGCGCGTACGGACCTGGAACTGAGCGCCGCCATGGGGCGGTTGGTCCGCTACGAGCAGGAGGTCTCGCGGCGCCGCCAGCGGTTGCAGCGGACGGCCGACGACTGCAGCGGGGAGATCGCCCGCCGGTACCGGGAGGGCGAGGCCCAGGTGGACGACCTGCTGATGTGACGAAAGGGCGCCGCCTCGTGCGAGGTCGGCGCCCTGTCTGCGGTGATTCCCTCCGCGTGCTCTGCATCCGTAGCGAGCTGTTCAGTTGTGGCTGTGCGATGTCGGTATTCAGATGTCGCTGTTCAGTTGTGGCTGTGCGCTCCGGCGGCCGTCCCCTGTCCGGGCTCCCGGCTCCCCTCCGGAAGGGAACCCGAGCGGCCAACCACTGGGAAGTCCGACCATGTCCCGCAAGTTGGTTGCCAACTTCACTGTACTTATGTCCGCTGGAAAGCGGCTTATAACCAGCCGTCGGGGAACTGCCGCAAGTTGGCGGGAAGTTGTACTGTTCGATTGTGGACCCGGAGCACGCCTCCGCCAGTGGGCGGACGAGGCCCCAGCGGCACCGCTCGTCCCACCGCGAGATCGCCGACGAACTCCGCAGCCGGATCAGGTCCGGTGTGCTGCGGCCGGGCGAGCGCATGCCCACCCAGGCCAAGCTGGCCGACGAGTTCGGGGTCGAACGCGGCGCGGTGCGGCAGGCCTTGCGCATCCTGGCGTCGGAGCATCTGCTCACCGATGTTTCCAAGGGCAGCCCGGCCACCGTGGCGGCGGTCCCGGGACCGGGGCGTCCCCCGGCGGGGCCCGCCGCGCCGCCGCAGCCCACCATGGTCGGCCTCGCGCCGCGCGTCGCCGCCGCCTTCGCCGCCCCGCACGTGCGGATCGACGCCCTCTGCCTGACCTCCGTCTCGCTCACCCTGGCGATCGGCGAGCCGCTGCGGCAGATCCACGCCGGGCGGCTGAAACCGGCCAAGATCGACGTGCGGCTGCTGCTGCCCAGCCGCGACATCGACCTGGCCTTCCCGACGCCGGTGGGCGCCGACGACGGCGGTCTGCTGCGCCGGCGGTGGCTGGCCCAGCGCAACGCCCAGGGCCTGGTGCTGCGGCAGAACCTGCTGGCGCTGTGCACCACGCACGGGATCGACGTCCGGGTCTCCTTCCGGGCGCTGCCGTTCACCCCGCCGGTCAAGCTCTACCTGCTGGGCGACTCCGAGGCGCTGTTCGCGTACTACACGCTGGGGCGCCGGGAGCGGGAGATCGAGCACGAGCACGTGGAGCTGTACGACGCCGACGGCACCCGGTCCATGCTGTTCGCCTTCGAGCGGCGGGCCGGACAGCGGGACGCGATGTTCGTGGAGCAGTCCCGCCTGTGGTTCGAGGCGCTGTGGGAGACGATCAGCTCGGACCTGGCGCTGACGCCGTAGCCCGGCACCGAGCGCCGGCGCCCCGCGCCTGCCCGGCCGGCGTCACAGCGCGGGACCGGCCAGCAGGACCGCCAGCAGGACCGCGCCGGCCGAGCTGACGGCCGGGCTCTCGGCCTTGACACCGACGGTGAGCAGGAGCAGGCCGACGAGGCCGGCGCCGCCGAACCGCCACTGGACGAGCTGCTCGGAGCCGACCACGAGGAGGGCGGAGAGGAGCGCGAGGACAGGCATGGACGTTCCCCCTTTCGGTCTGCCAACTTGACCAAGTTGGCGACCAACTCTGATTAAGTTGTCCCCACTTGGCACCTATCCGCAAACAACTTTTCAACAACTCCCCGTAGACGGTGCAGGGTTGTAGCGTTTGGTCGTGACCCAGGAGAACGTGGCAGTGAATGGCAGCGGGCGGCTCACGGCCCAGCAGATCGCCGACACCCTGCGCGAACGCATCCGGAGCGGTGCCCTCCGCGTCGGCGAGCGGCTGCCCACCCAGGCCGAGCTGGCCGGGGAGTTCGGCGTGGAGCGCGGCACCGTACGTCAGGCCCTGCGCGTGCTCCAGGAGGCCGGACTGCTCAGCAACGTCAGCAAGGGCAGCCCGCCCCGGGTCGCCGAACCGGGCCCCGCGCGCGAGGAGCCGCAGCCGACCATGGTGGCCCTCGCGCCCCGGCTGACCGATGCCTTCGCCGCGCCGCACGTGCGCATCGACGCCGTCTGCCTGACCGCGCAGAGCCTGATCCCCGCCCTCGGCGAACCGCTGCGCCTGATCCACGACGGCCGGCTGCGACCGGAGCGGATCGACGTGCGCATCCTGCTGCCGTCCCGGGACATCAACCTCGCCTTCCCGGTATCGGTCGACGCCGGCAGCGACGACGACGCCGTCCACCAGCGGTGGCTGGCGATGCGCAACGCCCAGGGGCAGGTGCTCCAGTACAACCTCCAGGCCCTGCGCGGCACCCACGACATCGACGTCCACGTCGCCTTCCGGGCGCTGCCGTTCACCCCGCCGGCGAAGTTGTACCTGCTCAACGGCGCGGAGGCGCTGTACGCGTACTACATGGTCACGCGCCGCGAGGAGCCCACCGAGAGCGGGACGCTGGAGATGTACGACACCCTCGGCTCCGAGTCCCTGCTCTTCTCCTTCGAGAAGCGCACCGGGCGCCGGGACGCCGCGTTCGTGGAACAGTCCCAGAAGTGGTTCGACGCCCTCTGGGAAACCATCTCCACGGACCTGACACTCTCCTAGTGACCACAGAGACGACGACTGACACGACGACCGGTACAGCGGCCGGCACGGCCACACAGCCCTGGGAACTGCTGCGCCGCGCCCGCGTGGTTCTCTGGGACTTCGACGGGCCCATCTGCCGGCTGTTCGCCGGGCACAAGGCGGAGCGGGTGGCGGCCGGGCTGGTGGAGTGGCTGGCCGGCCGTGGACTGCACGGCCTGCTCGACGACGCCGAGCGCGAGGCGATGGACCCGCACGGCGTGCTGCGCGCCGTGGACCGCCGGCACCCCGGCAGCGACCTCGTCGCCGAACTGGAGGCACGGCTCACCAAGGAGGAACTGCGGGCCGCCGCGTCGGCGCTGCCCACCGCCTACGCCGACCCGCTGATCCGCACCTGGACCGCGGTCGGCTCCCGCCTGGCCATCACCACGAACAACTCCCCCCGGGTGGTCAGCGCCTACCTCGACACCCGGGGCCTCACCGCCTGCTTCAGCCCCCACATCTACGGCCGCACCACCGACCTGCACCTGCTCAAGCCCGACCCGCACTGTCTGAACCGGGCCCTGAGCGCGATGGGCGCCGCCCCCTCGGACGCCCTGATGATCGGTGACTCTCCCTCCGACCTGACCGCCGCGCGCGACGCCGGCGTGCCGTTCCTCGGGTACGCGCGTAACGAACAGAAGGGGAAGCTTTTGCGGGAGGCCGGAGCCGAGTGCGTCGTCGGGTCGCTGGAACCCCTGCTGCTGGCGCTGCGCCGCCGGTGACCGCGGCCCGCGCCGGCCCCGGGAGCCCGGCCGCCCGCCGGCGCCGTGTCCACCCGCGGACCCAGGCGGTGAGGGGCGTCAGCAGACCGATGCCCCACAAGGCCAGTTGGACCAGGTCGTCTATCCGCACGTCCATCCCGAGCACATGGACCGTCAAGGCCGCCACCCCCGTACACCGCCGCTGATCAGTCAACCGCTCAGGTCCTGCCTGTTGACTGATGAAGTTGACTGCTTGTTGCTGCATTCCCTGTCAACTAGATCCTGTAACAAGCAAGTTGACCTGACTGGTTGACTGGTTGCCGGTGTTTGCCGCAGGCCCGCCAGAGGTACGTACCGGCTGTGACGGGCAGGACGGGCGGGAAGGACGACGAGGCCGGCGGCAAGGCGTTCCGCCGGGTCTCCGACGAGCTGCGGGTGCGGATCGCCGACGGCGGTTACCCGCTGGGCACCGAGCTGCCCTCGCAGAACGCGCTCGCGCAGGAGTTCGGGGTCTCCCGGTTCACCGTGCAGCGGGTGCTGACGGAGCTGGGCAACGAGGGCTGGATCGAGTCGCAGCAGGGCAAGCGCTCACGGGTCGTCAGGAACCAGCGCATCCACTCGGCCGCCCCCCGGGCCAGCCGGTCCCGGCACCCGATGACCCTGGGCCCGCTGATCGCCGAGGCGTTCGAGCGCGACGAGGTGACGCTGGACATCTACACCCTGACCTCCGAGAGCCTCGACACGCACATCCACGCGCAGGCCGAGCGCATCCGGGCCCGCATCATCGCGCCGGAGCGCATCGCGCTGCGCATGGTGCTCCCGTCCCCGTCCGTCATCGAACTGCTGCCCTACCCGCGGGGCAAGGACCCCGCGGACGACGCCCGGCTGCTGGACCGGCTGCGCGGCATCACCGAGCGGCACACCGCCTCACTGCACAAGGTCCTCGGCGAACTGCGCACCGAGAAGCTGGTGAAGTCGGTGGAGTACGAGTTCCGGCACGTCTCCCTCGCCCCGTCGTTCAAGCTGTACGTCATCAACGGCGAGGAGGTGCTGCACGGCACCTACACGCCGGTGGAGCGCCCGGTGATGCTCGAGACGGGCGAGGAGATCGACGCCGTCGACGTCCTGGGTCTCGGCGCCACGCTCACCCACCACGTCCG
Source organism: Streptomyces sp. NPDC047841 (assembly GCF_040704085.1). NCBI lineage: Bacteria > Bacillati > Actinomycetota > Actinomycetes > Kitasatosporales > Streptomycetaceae > Streptomyces > Streptomyces sp. NPDC047841. Next base: position 25,607 of record NZ_JBEYRP010000033.1, on the reverse strand, counting down.
CGACGGCCGTCCCGACTCCCCGGGCTCCACCTTCGTGGACAAGATGACGGGCTGGTTCGAGGGAGTGTGGACGTTGCTCACCGACGAGGCCCGTGCCCATGCGATAGCATCCGCGCAGGCAGGCTGAGCGACCGCTCGGATCCCTGCGCGAGGGATGGCGACGAGCCGGCCTCGGACGACCCCGCACAGGTGAGTGTCAGACCACCGTTGGGCTACTCGGCTGGGCGCCCGGTCGTGCCGCCCGCCAAGCGGACTTACCGTTTCCCCAGCCTTCCCCTTTTCGTGTTCTCGCGCGATCGAACCTCCGGAGCGGCCAGTGGGCGCACCTCCCGTCCCCCTCGACACGACCGGGGGCCGCGCCGATGGAGCCCGGAGCCAGGCCGTCCTCCAGACGTTCCTGGAGTACGCCGCCGCCGAGGGGGCGGCCAGCGGCGGGTTCCACAACCAGAACTACGTGGTCCCGCTGTCCGAGCCGGTGGCCCGGCTGCTCGGCCGGGAGCCGGGCGTCCCCGTGACCGTGCGGGTGCGGCGCAAGGGCGCGCTGCCGGTGGTGATCCGCACCTGGCAGAACGAGTCGGCGATCCTGCGGGCCGTCAACGGCGTGCTGCCCAACGTGCCCGAGTGCCTCGCCGAGGGCGACGGCTTCGCCATCCACAGCTATGTGGACGGCGTACCGCTGTCCAGCGTGTGCGGCGACGGCAAGCCGGTCGACGGCCTGCTGATAAGAGCGCTGGCGGGACTGCTCGCCGAGACGGCCCAGGTGCGCAGCAGCGCCACGCTGCCGCCGCTGCCGCCGCTGTGGCCGCGCAACTACACCGACAGCCAGGGCTTCCTCCAGGCCCTCGCCCGCATGGCCGACCTGCAGATCCGGCAGCCCAACTGGAGCGCGTTCGGCGGCCTGTTCGCCGCCCTGGGCATCCCGGAGGACGCGCTGGTGCGGCTGGCCGAACGCGTCCCGGCCATGGCACGCCGGCCGTACAGCCTGCTCCACGCCGATCTGCACCGCGACAACGTGATCATGTCGTACGGCGGCGACCCGCCCCTGATCTGCGTCGACTGGGAGCTGGCGAGCTACGGCGACCCGCTGCACGACCTCGCCACCCACTTGGTCCGGATGCGCTACCCGGACCACCAGGAGAAGGAGGTCGTCGACGCCTGGGCGCACGCCGTGCAGGCGGTCCGGCCCGCCGCCGTCAACGGGGTGGCCAGGGACCTGCCCCACTACCTCGCCTTCGAGCGGGCCCAGTCGGTGTACCCCGATGTGATGAGGGCGGCGCAGTCCCTCCAGGACGCCTTCGACCAGAAGAGCCTGGACGAGGCGACGGCCCGCGTGCACCGCGCCCTGGAGCTCGCCGCCGAGCCGCTGCGCCTGGGCCAGGTGCCCGGGGAGCGGGAGATCGAGGGCATCCTCTACCGCTGGCGGGCCGCGGCGGGCGACGCGGTGTGGCGGGGCGGCACCGGGCGCGGCGGGCGGGTCACCCGGGCCATCGACTGGAAGCCGGACGGGCGCGTCCCGGAGCACCCCGGCTTCCCCCGCCGGGCCGTCGGGGACGCCCTGCTCCTGGAGGGCGCGGCCCCGGCCGAGCGGGTGTTCAAGGGCACGGTGCACCTCAACACGGTGGTGTGGGCTCCCGGCACCGGCTGCCCCGTCGTCGTGCGGCGCAAGGTGGCGGACGCCCGCCGGCTGGAACGCAGCTTCCTCAGCGAGCACGCCGTGCTGCGGGCGATCGAGCAGTCCGGGGCGGCGGTGGCCGCGCCCAGGGTCCTGGCGCTGGGGGAGAGCCACTCCGGCAACCGGGCGTACTCCGGGGACCGCTTCGCGATCCACACCTACGAGGGTCCGCGCGATCCCGGCCGCAAGCCCGCCCACCCGGTCCACGGGCTGCTTCCGCAGGAGGCGGACGGACTCGTGGACCAGCTCGCCGCGCTCACCGAGGTCGACCACGCCCAGCTCGATCCGGTCGCCGTCCGCCTGGACTTCTACGACTGGCTCAGCGACCAGCTCGTCCTGCTCGTCGCCGGTCTGCCCCAGGAGTCGCAGCAGCTGGCCCGCTTCCTCGGGCTGCCCGGCGCGCCCCGGTTGCGCGAGATCCTCGGCCGGCACCGGCTCACCCGCCGCACCCCGGCCCTGCTGCACGGCGACCTCAACCCCTGGAACCTGGTGCGCCGGGACGACGGCCTGGCGCTGACCCTGATCGACTGGGAGATGGCGCTGGTCGGGGACCCGCTCTACGACCTGGTCCGGCACATGCACCTGACCCCCACCCGGCCGGAGATCCGGGACCGCATGTTCCGCCGCTGGGAGAGCCGCCTGCCACGGGAGTGCACCCGGAACTGGCGTCAGGACTGGCGGGTGTACCGGTGGATCGAGACGGTGCGTTCGGCGTACGTCGACCTCGACCGGCTGGTCACCGGAGCGAGCCGGGAGGCGCCCAACGTCCGCCGGGCACTGGACTCGTACGCGATGACCCTGGCGGCGGCCACCGCGTCGCTGGGCCTGACCATCCCGCCCCGGTCCAATCCCTACCTCACCCGCGCGCTGGGCCTGCGCACCGGTCCGGACGGCCCTGCGTAGGCTCGCCCCATGGGTGAGATGGGCCTGCGCGAGCGCAAGAGGCAGCGGATGTACCAGGACGTGTCGGACACCGCCGTACGGCTGTTCCTGGAGCGGGGCTTCGACGCGGTGTCCGTGGCGGAGGTCGCCGCCGCGGCCGGCATCTCCAAGCCGACCCTCTTCCGGTACTTCCCGGCCAAGGAGGACCTGGTCCTGCACCGGATCGCGGACCACGAGACGGAGGCCGCGCGGGTGGCCGCCGGGGCGGCCGACCCGGTGGACGCGCTGCGCCGGCACTTCCTCGCGGGCCTGGAGCGGCGCGACCCGGTCACCGGGCTGAACGACCACCCCGGTGTGCTCGCCTTCCACCGCCTGCTCTACGGCACCCCGTCCCTGGTGGCGCGGGCGTACGCCCACCAGGAGCGGTCGGAGGCGGCGCTCGCGCAGGCGCTCGGGGGCGATCTGGAGGCACGGCTGGCCGCCGCGCAGATCATCGCCGTGCAGCGCGTCCTCGCCCTGGACAACTGGCGGCGGATCGCGGCGGGGGAGCCGGTGGCGGAGGTGGCGCCGGACGCGGTGGCGGCGGCGGAGCGGGCGTTCCGGCGGCTGGCCGAGGGGCTGCCGGGGCCGCGGGGCCGGGACCTGGAGTGATACTCGGTTAGAAATGTAACTCGGTAACGTTGTGGCGGTACGCTGACGCCATGACGTCACTCGACCCCGCCCTCACGGACGCCCTGCACACCGAGCGCGCCTACCACGACACCTGCCGCACGGCCCTCGCCGCGATGGTCGAGGGCGCCGCCGAACAGGTCGTCATCGGCGAGGACGTCTCCGCCTCGGGAGCCGACGCCGAAGTCCTCGGCCGCCGGCTGCGCAGCCAGGCCAAGGCCCTGCGCGAACTCCCGCCGGGCCCGCTGTTCTTCGGGCGGCTCGACTTCGCCGACGACGCCCCCGGACACGGCGGGCAGAGCTACCACGTCGGCCGGGTCCGCATCACCGAGGACCCGGCCGCACCGCCGCTCGTCGTCGACTGGCGGGCCCCCGTCTCCCGCGCCTTCTACCAGGCGAGCGCCCGCGAACCGCAGGGCGTGGCGGTCCGGCGCCGGTTCGGCTGGGCGCCCGGCAGCCGCGGCGACTCCGCCGGCCTCACCGGCCTGGAGGACGAGCACCTGGGCCGGGGCGAGTCCCGGACCAGCGACATCGTGGCCCGCGAGATCGAACGGCCCCGCGTCGGCCCCATGCGGGACATCGCCGCGACCATCCAGCCGGAGCAGGACGACCTCGTCCGCGCCGCCCTCACCGACTCCGTCTGCGTGCAGGGCGCCCCCGGCACCGGCAAGACCGCCGTCGGCCTGCACCGCGCCGCGTACCTGCTGTACACCCACCCCAAGCGGCTCCAGCGCTCCGGCCTGCTGATCCTCGGCCCCAACCGCACCTTCCTCACCTACATCGCCGAGGTGCTGCCCTCCCTCGGCGAGACCGCCCGTCGCGGAGCGACTGACGGGGGCTATCGGCAGTCCACCCTCCTGGACGAGATCGCCCGCCACCCGGTCACCGGCACCGACCCGCTGAGGACCGCCGTGGTCAAGCACGACCCGCGCATGGCCGAGGTGCTGCGCCGGGCGCTGTACGCGCGCGTCACCACCGACGGCGCCACCGACCTCGTCGTGCCCGACGGCTCCTACCGCTGGCGCGTCTCCGCCGCCGAACTCGCCGGTCTGGTCGCCCAGGTGCGCGCCGAGGAACCGCCGTACGCCGTCGGACGGGAGCGGGTGCGCACCCGGGTGGTGCGGCTGCTGCGCGACCGGGCCGAACGGCGCTCCGGGGTGCTGCCCGCCTCCTGGGTGCGCCGCGTCGAGCGCTGCCGGCCGCTGACCGAGCACCTCGACAGCGTGTGGCCGAAGGTCCGGCCCGAGGAGGTCCTCGCCGGACTCCTCACCGGCGGCGAGGCGCTGGCCCGCGCGGCGGACAACCTGCTCGACCCGGACGAGCAGGCGGCACTGCCCTGGTCCCGGCCGCCGCGCTCGTACAAGTCGGCCCGCTGGTCGGCCGCCGACCTGGTCCTGCTCGACGAACTCGCCGGGCTCGTCGAACACCCCGAGGGCTACGGCCACCTCGTCGTCGACGAGGCACAGGACCTGTCGCCGATGGAGTGCCGGGCCATCGCCCGCCGGGCCGCCTTCGGCTCCCTGACCGTCCTCGGCGACCTCGCCCAGGGCACCACCCCGTGGGCCGCCCGCGACTGGCCCGTCCAGCTGCGCCACCTCGGCCGGCCGGACGCGGCCGTGGTCCCGCTGACCACCGGGTTCCGGGTGCCGGCGGCCGTCCTCGCGCTCGCCAACCGGCTGCTCGCCCGCCTCGACGTCGCCGTGCCCGCCGCCACCTCCCTGCGCACCGACGGGGAACTGACCCTGCGGCCCGCCGAGGACCTGCTCGGCACCACCGTGGCCGCCGCGCGCGACGCCCTCGCCCGGGAGGGCTCGGTCGGCGTGGTCACGGCCGACGCGGACACCGGCCGGGTGCGGGCGGCGCTCGACCGGGCCGGCCTCGCCCCGGCCGGCCCCGGCACCCCCGGCGCCCGGCTGACCGTCGTCCCCGCGAGCGTGGTCAAGGGCCTGGAGTACGACCACGTCGTCGCCGTGGAACCGGCGGCCGTGGCCGAGGCGGAGGAACGCGGCGCCCACCGGCTGTACGTGGTGCTCACCCGGGCGGTGTCCCGGCTGGACGTCGTTCACAGCCGGCCGCTGCCGTTCTGACCGGGGGCGGCCCCTGGACGGCCGGTGCCCCCGGGGGCGAACCTGAAGGGTGATGCTGCTCTTCCTCGACGTCGACGGCCCGCTCCTCCCCTTCGGGGCGGCGGACCACGCCTACCCGCTCCACGACGGCCCGCCGGTGCCCGCCGGCCACCCGCTGCTGCCGCGCGTCGACCCCGCGCTGGGGCCGAGGCTGACGGCGCTGGGCTGCGAGCTGGTGTGGGCGACGACGTGGGCGGACGACGCCAACGACTGCCTCGCGCCGTGGCTGGGCCTGCCCCCGCTGCCGGTCGTGCGGTGGCCCGACGCGGACGAGCCGCCGGGCCCGCGGCACTGGAAGACGCGGCCGCTGGCCCGCTGGGCGGCGGGCCGGCCCTTCGTCTGGGTGGACGACGAGATCACCGGGGCCGACCGCGCCTGGCTCGCCGCCCACCACCCGGCCCCAACCCTGCCGTACCGCGTCGACCACCGGTACGGCCTGACGGAGGCCGACTTCGCCGCGCTGGAGCGGTGGCTGGAAGCACACTGACGCGGCGTGCGCGCCTCACGCGCCCACGTACTCCGCCAGGTGCTCGCCGGTGACGGTGGAACGGGCCGCGACCAGGTCCGCGGGGGTGCCCTCGAAGACGACGCGGCCGCCGTCGTGACCGGCGCCGGGACCGAGGTCGATGATCCAGTCGGCGTGCGCCATGACCGCCTGGTGGTGCTCGATGACGATCACCGACTTGCCGGCGTCCACCAGCCGGTCGAGCAGGCCCAGCAACTGCTCCACGTCGGCGAGGTGGAGACCGGTGGTCGGCTCGTCCAGGACGTACACCCCGCCCTTCTCCGCCATGTGCGTGGCCAGCTTCAGCCGCTGCCGCTCGCCGCCGGAGAGGGTGGTGAGCGGCTGGCCCAGGGTCAGGTAGCCGAGGCCCACGTCGGCCATGTTCCGCAGGATGCGGTGGGCGGCCGGGGTGCGGGCCTCGCCGTCGCCGAAGAACTCCTCGGCCTCGGTCACCGGCATCGCCAGCACCTCGCTGATGTCCCGCCCGCCCAGGCGGTACTCCAGCACCGAGGCGTCGAACCGCTTGCCCTCGCACTCCTCGCAGGTGGTCGCCACCCCGGCCATCATCGCCAGGTCGGTGTAGACGACCCCGGCGCCGTTGCAGGAGGGGCAGGCGCCCTCGGAGTTCGCGCTGAACAGCGCCGGCTTCACCCCGTTGGCCTTGGCGAACGCCTTGCGGACGGGCTCCAGCAGACCGGTGTACGTCGCCGGGTTGCTGCGCCGCGAGCCACGGATCGGCGCCTGGTCCACCGACACCACGCCCTCGCGGGCCGGGATCGAGCCGTGCACCAGCGAGCTCTTGCCGGAACCGGCGACCCCGGTGACGACCGTGAGCACGCCGAGCGGGACGTCGACGTCCACGTTCCGCAGGTTGTGGGTGGTGGCACCGCGGATTTCCAGGGCCCCGGTCGGCGTGCGCACCGTCTTCTTCAGCGCCGCCCGGTCGTCCAGGTGCCGCCCGGTGAGCGTGCCGCTCGCCCGCAGCCCGGCGACGGAGCCCTCGAAGCAGACGGTGCCGCCCGCCGTGCCGGCGCCCGGACCGAGGTCCACCACGTGGTCGGCGATCGCGATGACCTCCGGCTTGTGCTCCACCACCAGCACCGTGTTGCCCTTGTCGCGCAGCCGCAGCAGCAGGTCGTTCATCCGCCGGATGTCATGCGGGTGCAGGCCGGTGGTCGGCTCGTCGAAGACGTACGTGACGTCGGTCAGCGAGGAGCCGAGGTGGCGGATCATCTTCGTCCGCTGCGCCTCGCCGCCCGAGAGCGTGCCCGCGGGCCGGTCCAGGGAGAGGTAGCCGAGACCGATCTCCACGAACGAGTCCAGCGTCTCGCCCAGCGCGGTCAGCAGCGGCGCGACGGACGGCTCGGCCAGGCCGCGCACCCACGCCGCCAGGTCGCTGATCTGCATCGCGCAGGCGTCGGCGATGCTGATCCCCTTGATCTTCGAGGACCGGGCCGCCTCGCTGAGCCGGGTGCCGTCGCAGTCGGGGCAGGTGGTGAAGGTGACCGCCCGGTCCACGAACTCCCGGATGTGCGGCTGCATCGCCTCCCGGTCCTTGGCGAGCATCGACTTCTGGATGCGCGGCACCAGGCCCTCGTAGGTCATGTTGATGCCGGCGATCTTCATCCGGACCGGCTCGCGGTACAGGAAGTCGTCCAGCTGCCGCCGGCTGAACGTGCGGATCGGCTTGTCCGGGTCGAAGAGGCCCGACTCGGTGTAGAGGCGGTGGTTCCAGCCGCCGGGCTTGTAGCCGGGGATGGTGAGCGCGCCCTCGCTGAGCGACTTGTCCTCGTCGTAGAGCTGGGACAGGTCGATGTCCGTGACCGCGCCCCGGCCCTCGCAGCGCGGGCACATGCCGCCGGTGATGCTGAACGCGCGGCGCTCCTTCACCGTCTTCCCGCCGCGCTCCACGGTGACCGCGCCCGCCCCGCTGATCGAGGCGACGTTGAAGGAGAACGCCTTGGGCGAGCCGATGTGCGGGGTGCCGAGCCGGCTGAACAGGATGCGCAGCATCGCGTGGGCGTCGGTCGCGGTGCCGACCGTGGAGCGCGGGTCGGCGCCCATCCGCTGCTGGTCGACGATGATCGCGGTGGTCAGCCCGTCGAGCACGTCGACCTCGGGCCGCGCCAGCGTGGGCATGAAGCCCTGGACGAACGCGCTGTACGTCTCGTTGATCAGCCGCTGCGACTCGGCGGCGATGGTGTCGAACACCAGCGAGCTCTTGCCCGAGCCGGAGACCCCGGTGAACACCGTGAGCCGGCGCTTGGGGATCTCGACGGTCACGTCCTTGAGGTTGTTCTCGCGTGCCCCGTGCACACGGATCAGGTCATGACTGTCGGCGGCGTGCGGTGCGAAGGCGTCGTCCATGCCGGCCACCGTAGCGGCGCCCCGCCGGGGGGCGCTTCTCCATTCCTGACGCGTTCCTCGACCCGTGACACGACACACTCTTGCAAGCGGGTGCTTGCAATTGTTAGCGAGGGTGGGCAAGGTGGAGGCATGGCATCGCTGAACGTCGGCAACCTCGGTGAGTACCTGCGCGAACAGCGGCGGAACGCCCAGCTGTCGCTGCGGCAGCTCGCCGACGCCGCCGGGGTGTCCAATCCGTACCTGAGCCAGATCGAGCGCGGGCTGCGCAAGCCCAGCGCGGAGGTGCTCCAGCAGGTCGCCAAGGCCCTGCGCATCTCCGCCGAGACGCTGTACGTCCGCGCCGGCATCCTCGACGCCGAACGGGACCGGGACGAGGTCGAGACGCGCGCCGTCATCCTCGCCGACCCCACGCTCAACGAGCGGCAGAAGCAGGTGCTGCTCCAGATCTACGAGTCGTTCCGCAAGGAGAACGGCTTCGGGATCGGCGAACGCGCCGAGGAGGACGGCCCCGGGGACGGACCCGTGGACCAGGGGACCGGCGGCGGCAGTCCTGCGGCCGGCTCCGGCGATGCCACCGGAAGTGACATGGACGCCGGCCCGCGGCGGACGGCCGGCTGACGCCGGACCAGGGCTCCGGACGCCCGCCGCGGACCACACCCACCCAGCCGAACGCGAATCCGATCCGGGAGGACCCTCACCATGGCCATCACCGACGACCTGCGCAAGACCCTCAGCGACCCGACCCCGTTCTACTTCGCCGCCGGCACCGCCGACCTGGCGTTCCAGCAGGCCAAGAAGGTGCCGGCCCTGGTCGACCAGCTGCGCGCCGAGGCCCCGGCGCGCATCGAGGCCGTGCGCAACACCGACCCGAAGGCCGTGCAGGAGAAGGCCGCCGCCCGCGCCAAGGAGGCGCAGGAGACCCTTCAGGCCAAGGTCACCGAGTTCATCGGAACCATCGACGTCGACCTCAAGAAGCTCGGCGAGACCGCCCAGGACCTCGCCCTGCGCAGCGTCGGCGTCGCCGCCGAGTACGCCGTCAAGGCCCGCGAGACCTACGAGCGGGTCGCCGAGCACGGCGAGCAGGCCGTGAAGACCTGGCGCGGCGAGGCGGCCGAGGAGATCGAGGACCTGGCGATCGCGGTCGAGGGCAAGGCCGAGCCGGTCGACGTCAAGGACGACCAGCCGAAGCCGGCCGAGGCGAAGGCCGACCCGGTCGCGGACAGGAAGTCCGCGGCGAAGAAGGCCCCGGCCCCCCGCAAGACCACCGCCACCCCGTCCACCACGGCGAAGAAGACGATCCCGCCGGCCCAGTGACCATGGCCGACGAGACGGATCCGGGCCGGGCACCTTTGGGGTGTCCGGCCCGTTCTATGGGTACGGTGGCGGCGTAGCAGGGATCGGTCATCAACGGGCGGTGGGCAGCATGCTGATGTTGGGCTTCGCGGGTTTCCTGGGCATCTTGAAGATCATTCTGATGGCCCTGGCCGCGTTCGGGCTGTTCGACGCCGCGTTCCGGCGCGAGGACGCCTTCCGTGCCGCCGACAAGCAGAACAAGGTCTTCTGGCTGATCATCCTCGGCATCACCCTCGTGGTCAGCTACCTGTTCTCGCTCCTGTCCATCCTCCCCATCGCCGGCGCGGTGGCGAGCATCGTCTACCTCGTCGACGTCCGCCCCGCCCTCCAGCGGGTGGGCGGCGGCCGCGGATGGGGCCGCCGCCGGGGCGGAAGCAGCAGCGACGGCCCGTACGGCCCGTACAACGGCGGCCGCTGACGGCGCCCCGCCGCGGGAGCGCCGGGTGCGCAGGGCCGGCCCCCGGGCCGCCCGTACCCGGCGACGGCGCGGAACCGCCGGACGGCGGGAGCGCGCCTACCGCGTCCGGTCCAGCAGCACCACCGCGACGTCGTCGGTCAGCTCACCCCCGTTGAGGTCCCGCACCTCGCTCACCGCGGCCCGCAGCAGCTCCTCGCCCCGCAGTCCCTCGGACAGCTGCCGCCGGATCATCTCCAGCATGCCGTCCTGACCGAGCCGCTCCCCGCCCTCACCGACCCGGCCCTCGATCAGCCCGTCGGTGTAGAGCATCAGGCTCCACTCGGCACCCAGCTCCACCTGCATCCGCGGCCAGCGGGCGCCGGGCAGCAGCCCCAGGGCCGGGCCGTTGTTCTCGTAGGGGAGCAGTTGCGCCGGCCGGCCCGGGCGGGCGACCAGCGGGGCCGGATGACCGGCCAGGCACAGGCCGGCCCGCCGTCCGTCGGGGGCGATGTCCACCGTGCACAGCGTCGCGAAGATCTCCTCGTCGGCGCGCTCGTGCTCCAGCACCTGCTGCAACGTGTTCAGCAGCTCGTCCCCGCACAGCCCGGCCAGGGTCAGCGCCCGCCAGGCGATGCGCAGCTCCACACCGAGCGCGGCCTCGTCCGGGCCGTGCCCGCACACGTCGCCGATCATGGCGTGCACGGTGCCGTCGGGGGTGCGGACGGCGTCGTAGAAGTCACCGCCGAGCAGGGCCCGGGACCGGCCGGGGCGGTAGCGCGCGGCGAACCGCAGCGAGGAGCCCTCCAGCAGCGGGGTCGGCAGCAGGCCGCGCTCCAGCCGGCGGTTCTCCTGCGCGCGCATCTTGCCCTCGGCGAGCCGCCGCTCGGCCGTGTCGGACCGCTTCCGCTCCACCGCGTAGCGGATGGCGCGGCTGAGCAGCCGGCCGTCCAGCTCGTCCCGGAAGAGGTAGTCCTGGGCGCCCACGCGCACGGCCTCGGCGCCGCGCTCGGCGTCGCCGGAGGCGGTCAGCGCGAGCACGGCGTGCCGGGGCGCGAGCTGGAGGACGTGCCGGAGCACGGCCAGCTCGTCGTCGCTGTCGCTGCCGCCGGGCGCCGGGAGCGCCAGGTCCAGCAGGATGCAGTGGACGTCGTCGGTGAGCAGCCGCCCGGCCTCGGTGAGGTTGCGGGCGGTGCGGACGCGGATCGGCTTGCCGGCCGGGTCCAGCAGGTCGGGCACGACCGGGGAGCCGGCCGGATCGTCCTCGATCAGCAGCAGGGTGAGAGTGGCGCCGGTGCCGTTCACGGCCGTGGCGTCGCGGTGGGCCTCTTCCTTGAGGGGGCCGCCGGCTGCGCGGGCGGCCTGCGCCTGACCACTCTCCACGGCCGGGATCGCTCTCTGCCGCGGTACGGGTACGGGCATTGTCCTGGGTTCCTTCCCTCCCCCCGAGGGCACGGCGGCGTCGAGGGGTCTCGACCCACCGACCGGGACCATAGCGGCTGGGACCGCCCCGATGGAATGGTGTGAGCCGCGTCGCTCCGCTGCCCGCCACTGTCATATGCCGCTTTCCGTACCGCAGTTGGACACGCCGACGGCCGGTACGGGATGACGAAGCTCACGTCCTGGGGGAGTTTGGGGGAGATCGGGCGTGCGACGGGTCACATGACGCGCGTCACCGGGGAGATGACCCGCCCCGCGGCGGGTGTGCGGCCGGTCACGCGTCCGGCCGTACGACCCCGAGGATCGGCATCGATCCGGCGCCCGCGATCGTCACCGTCCGCCCGGGGCGCGGCGCGTGGATGATCGAGCCCTCGCCGATGTACATCCCGACATGGCTGGCGTCGTCGAAGTAGATGACGAGGTCACCGGGCCGCATGTCCTTCACCGCGACGTGCTTGAGCTGCTTCCACTGCTCCTGCGAGGTGCGCGGGACGGGGTGGCCGGCCGCCGCCCAGGCCTGGGAGGTCAGGCCCGAGCAGTCGAAGGAGTCCGGGCCCTCGGCGCCCCACACGTACGGCTTGCCGAGCTGCCGGGTGGCGTACTGCACGGCCTTCTCGCCCTGCGTGGAGGCCTTTCCGTGGACGTCCCCGAGGGCACCGGTGTCCAGCCAGGCGGTCTGCGCCCTGGCCGCGGCCTCCCGCTCCAGCTCGGCGAGCCGCTCCTTCTCCTTCTTCTCCAGCCGGGACTGGAGCTTCTCGGCCGCGTCGATCTGCTTCTCGATCTTCTTCTTGGCGGCGTCCTTCGCCTTGCGGTTCGCCTCCAGCTCCTTCCAGCGGGCGGAGGCGTCGTCGGCGTAGTTCTGCAACTCCTGCTGGGTGCGGGCCTTTTCCGCCATCAGCTTCCGCGCCGCCTGCTGGCCCTGGAGCGCCCGTCCGGCGCCGTCCAGGAACTGGCCCGGGTCGTCGCTGAGCAGGAACCGGGCGGTGTCGGACAGGCCGCCCGTGCGGTACTGGTCGCGGGCGGCGGCGCCCGCCTGGTCCTTGAGCTCCTCCAGTTTCCGCCGGCCGTCGACGATCTTCTTCGCCAGCGCCGCGATCTCGGCGGACTGCTTCTCCGCCTTCTCCTCCGCCGCGTTGTACGCGTCGGTGGCCACGGCCGCGTCGTGGTAGAGCTTGTCGAGCTTCGCGCGGACCTCTTCGAGATCCTTGTCGGGCGCGGGAGTCGCGGCCGGTCCGGGGGACGCCGTGGGGGCGGGGGTCCCCGACGGGGTGCGCGGGGGCTCGGGGGCGGCGAACGCCGTGCCGGGCGCCGACAGGACGGTCACCGCGCAGATCACGGTCAGGGCGGCCGTGAGCAGGCCGCGCTTGCCCGGTCCCATACGTCTCCCCCAAACTGATTTACCGTCAGTAACTTACGGACGTCTGAGGGATCGTGCCACGGCCGCGCGCAAAGCGACAGAGGCCGTCGGAAACCGGGATTCCCCCGCTCATCGCCGGATACGACGATCTCCTCGCCGGTGTGACGAACGACGCACGGGGATCGTTCCGCCCACGGCACCCCGAACGGGTGAATCCGACACGGGGTCAGGTGCGGGGTGGGGGGGCGGGGTTCGGGGTGGCGGGGTCGGGAGGGGCGGGTTCGTGGTGCTGCGGGGTTCGGGGCGTCGTAGCCGGCGCCCCGGGGGTGTGGCTGTGGGGTCGGGGTGTTGGAGTGGGCCTGGGGTGTCACTGGCGGGCCTGTCGATGTGAAGTTCGGGGCATCGGAGGGCCCCGGGGCCGGTGCGCAGGGCTCAAGCGCGGGGCGTCATGGCGGGGGCTGGTGCTTCGGAGTCACGTCCGGGGGTTGCGGCCGGGGTCGGTGCGCGGGACTCAAGTCCGGGGTGTCGGCGCCGGGGCCGGTGGCCGGGACCCGCCCCCAGGGTGTCGGCGCCGGGACTGGTGCGCAGGGCTCAAGCGCGGGGCGTCACGGCCGGGGCCGGTGCTTCGGGTCACGCCGAGGGCATCACCGCCCGCGCCGGCGTCTCGGACCCGACCCCAGGGCGTCGCGTAGGGATCAGACGCGGGGTGCCAACGCCGTCCAGGCCACCGTCACTTCGCCCTGTCGCCAGCGGGCCGGGGTGTCGGTGACGGGCCAGTCGGCCCTCAGGTCCCGCACGGTGCGCAGCCAGCGCTGGCGGGCGCCGTAGGAGGCGTAGGGCGCGGCGGCGGCCCAGGCGCGGTCGAAGTCGCGCAGGAAGGCGTGCACCGGCTCGCCCGGGACGTTGCGGTGGATCAACGCCTTCGGCAGGCGCTCGGCGAGGTCGGAGGGGCGGTCCAGGGAGCCCAGCCGGGTGGCGAAGGTGACCGTGCGCGGACCCTCCGGGCCGAGCGCCACCCACACGTGCCGCCGCCCGATCTCGTCGCACGTCCCCTCCACCAGCAGCCCGCCGCGCGAGCCGCCGGCCGCCGGGGCGAGCCGCGCGCACAGCCGCTCCCACACCGCCGCGACCTCGCCCTCGTCGTACTGGCGCAGCACGTTGGCGGCCCGGATCAGCAGCGGTCGCCCGGGGACCGGGACCTCGAAGCCGCCGTGCCGGAAGGCCAGCCCCTCCCGCTCGTACGGCCGGGCCGCCGCCACCCGCTCCGGTTCGATCTCCACGCCGACGACGCGCGTGCGGGGCGCTGCCGCGCGGAGCCGGGTCAGCAGCTCGACGGCGGTCCAGGGGGCGGCGCCGTATCCCAGGTCGATCGCCACCGGGTCGCTCGCGCGGCGCAGCTCGGCGCCGTGCGTGGCCGCGATCCAGCGGTCCATGCGGCGGAGCCGGTTGGGGTTGGTGGTCCCGCGCGTCACGGCTCCGACGGGCCGGGTGGCTGTGCGGGCTGTCATGGGTACGAGGGTAAGCGTGCCGGGGCCCGCGGGGACGCGGGGCTGTACGGGGGCGAGGCCCCTCCGCACGCCCCGCCGGGCCCGCTGCCGCCGACGTCGACCGTGTTCGAACGGTTGATCGATCATGGGTAATGATTCGGCAAAGCCGTCTGGGGGGGGAAATGGCCGGGCGCCCGCTCGCTGTTGGACCAGCTTGGAGGGCGAGGTGGGCCCTCGTCAGGCATGCCCGCAACAAGGAGGAACGCCAGGTGAGCCAGTACGTCAGCAGGCTCGGGCGACGCTCCCCGTCGGCCGGCACGCGACTGCGGCTGTACCGCAGGCCCCGCCGGGTCGCCATGCTGTCCGTGCACACCTCCCCGCTCCACCAGCCCGGCACCGGTGACGCGGGCGGCATGAACGTCTACATCGTGGAGCTGGCCCAGCGGCTGGCCGCGATCAACATCGAGGTCGAGATCTTCACCCGGGCCACGGCCGGCGGCCTGCCGCCCACCGTCGAACTCGCCCCCGGCGTCCTCGTCCGGCACGTCGACGCGGGCCCCTACGAGGGCCTGGCCAAGGAGGACCTCCCGGCCCAGCTGTGCGCCTTCACCCACGGCGTGATGCAGGCCTGGGCCGGTCACCGCCCCGGCCACTACGACCTCGTCCACTCCCACTACTGGCTCTCCGGCCACGTCGGCTGGCTCGCCGCCCAGCGCTGGGGCGTGCCCCTGGTGCACGCCATGCACACCATGGCCAAGGTCAAGAACGCCAACCTGGCCGACGGCGACACCCCCGAGCCGGCCGCCCGGGTCATCGGGGAGACCCAGATCGTGGCCGCCGCCGACCGGCTGATCGCCAACACGGCGGAGGAGGCCGGCGAGCTGGTCCAGCACTACGCCGCCGACCCCGCGAAGGTCGCCGTCGTCCACCCCGGTGTGAACCTGGACCGCTTCCGCCCTTTCTCCAAGGGTGACGTCCCGGCGGACGGCTCGCCCGCCCGCGTGGAAGACGCCCGCGCCGCCGCCCGTGCCCGTCTCGGCCTCCCACCGGACGCCCTGATCCCCCTCTTCGCGGGCCGCATACAGCCCCTGAAGGCGCCGGACATCCTGCTGCGCGCCGTGGCCGTACTGCTGGACGAGCGCCCGGAGCTGCGCTCCCGCATCCTCGTCCCGGTCGTCGGCGGCCCCAGCGGCAGCGGGCTCGCCAAGCCGGAGGGACTCCAGAAGCTCGCGGCCCGGCTGGGCATCGCGGACGTCGTACGGTTCCGCCCGCCGGTCGGCCAGGAGCAGCTGGCGGACTGGTTCCGGGCCGCGTCCGTCCTGGTCATGCCGTCGTACAGCGAGTCCTTCGGTCTGGTCGCCATCGAGGCGCAGGCGTCCGGGACGCCGGTGCTCGCGGCCTCGGTCGGCGGGCTGCCGGTGGCCGTGCGGGACGGCGAGACCGGCTTCCTCGTCGAGGGACACGATCCGGCCGACTACGCGCGCGTACTGGGCCGGTTCGCCGACGAACCCGGCCTCTCGGCGCGCATGGGCCGGGCCGCCGCCCGGCACGCCCAGTCCTTCGGCTGGGACGCGGCCGCCGCCGCCACCGCCGACGTCTACACGGCCGCGACCCAGTCCCACCGCCGTCGCGTACGCTCCCACCATGGGTGATGTCGAGAAGGCCGGACAGGTCCTGGAGAGCGTCTTCCGGGACGCGGAACTGGAGTGGGAGAGCCCCGAGCCCGGCAACTACGTGGTCACGCTCCCCGGCACGCGCAAGCTGTCCACCACGGTGTCCTTCCTCGCCGGCCGCCACTCCCTCTCGCTCAACGCCTTCGTCATCCGCCACCCCGACGAGAACGAGGCGGGCGTCCACCGCTGGCTGCTGGAGCGCAACCTCAAGCTCTACGGCGTGAGTTACGCCGTGGACCACCTCGGCGACGTCTACGTCACCGCCCGGCTGCCGCTCGCCGCCGTCACCCCGGACGGGGTGGACCGCCTCCTCGGCCAGGTCCTGGAAGCGGCCGACGGCGCCTTCAACACCCTGCTGGAGCTGGGCTTCGCCTCCTCGATCCGCAAGGAGTACGCCTGGCGGGTGGCGCGCGGCGAATCCACGCGCAACCTGGAGGCGTTCATGCACCTGATCGACCGCCCGGCGGACTGACGTCTCGCTTTTCTTCCGTACGACCCCTTTCCCGCCCGCCGGGCACAGTGGCATGCTCACCGCCAACGCATTCCTGAACATGGTTCATATTTATGAATCGACTTCGTGGATCGGCAACCGGCGTGCACGCCGGAGGACGAAGGGGCGGGTGGACATGAGCAACGCGCACCTCACCAGACGGACCCTGCTCGCCGGCGCCACCGCGGTGGCCCTGGGCGCCGCGACCGGCACCGCGCGAGCAGCCGAACCCCCCGACCTCTGGCGGGAGTTCACCCACACCCCGCTCACCCACCCGCAGATCCCGTACATCGGCCGGGCGGGCTGCCGGGCCGGAGCGGGCCGCCTCCCCCGCCCCCGGGTCGTCGCCGACGTCACCGCGTACGGCGCCGTACCCGACGGCACCACCGACTGCGCCCCCGCGATCAACCGTGCCATCGCCGCCGCCGGAAAGGCCGGCGGTGGCACGGTCACCATCCCGCCCGGCACCTACCGCATCGACGACGTCATCCGCCTCGGCGAGTCCGGCGTCGTGCTGCGCGGCGCCGGCAGCGGCCGTACGACCCTGTACGCGACGAAGAACCTCACCGAACTGATCGGCGTCTACGGCTCCCGCTACGGCGGCGACAAGTCCTCCTGGTCCTGGGCGGGCGGCCTCATCTGGCTGGCCCCGAGGGCCCGTTGGGAATCCCTGACCGCCGCCATCAGGGACCGGGCCTGGCCCTTCGAGGGCTGGACCGGCAACAGGCGCGACGAGTGGACGACCCTCACCCCCGTCGCCCCGGCGAAGCGCGGCTCGTGGACGGTCACGGTCGAGGACCCCTCCGCCCTCCGCCCCGGCCGGCTCGTCCTGCTCCGCCTCGCCGACGACGCCGCCCACACCCTCCTGCGGCACATGGCGGGCGACGGCCCCGGCCCGGCGGCGTACGTCTGGGACGACAAGACGAAACTGACCTCGTACGTCCCCTACGAATGGCCCGTCCGCGTCCACCGCGTCCACGGCCGGCGCGTCACCCTGGAACGCCCCCTGCCCCTCGACCTCCGCCCGGAGTGGGACCCGCGCCTGACCACGCACGTGCCGGAACTGACCGGATCGGGCGTCGAGGGCCTGACCCTGGAAGCGGTGCAGACCCCGCAGTCCCCCCACCTCCTCGACAAGGGTTACAACGGCGTCGTCCTCCAGTGCGCCTACGACTGCTGGGTGGACGACGTCACGGTTCGCCACGTCGACAACGGCTTCGGCCTGGTCGCCGCCTCCGCCTGCACCCTGCGCCGTACCCGGGTCGCCGGCCGGGGCTCGCACCACCCGTACTTCTGCCGCGAGGGCTCCCACGACAACCTGGTCGAGGACTTCACCATCGAGGAGCGCACGGTCCCCGCGCCCGCGAACACCCAACTGCACGGCATCAACGTCGAAGGACTCTCCTCCCACAACGTCTGGTCGCGCGGCGACATGCGGATGGGCACCTTCGACAGCCACCGCGGCCTGCCCTTCGCCAACGTCCGCACCGACATCACCGTGAACAACAACGGCCGCCACGGCGGGGACGCCAGCGCCGGCCCGCTCTTCGGCGCCCGCTTCACCCACTGGAACATCCGGGTCACCAACGGCCGCGCCGGCCTCGTGAAGATCGACGGCCTCGCCCCGTACTCGGCGACCGTCGGCATCAACGAGGTCCGCGAGTTCGACCAGACCGACGTCCCCGACTTCACCGGCGACCTGCACTCCCGCCTGGAGCTGTACGGCACCACGGACGCCGTACACCCGCGCAACCTCTACGAGGCTCAGCGCGCCCTGCTCCGGTAACGCCCCGGCGTCACCCCGACCAGCTTCTTGAAGTGCCGGGTGAGATGGGCCTGGTCGTAGAACCCGGCGACCGGGGCCACCTCGCCCGGCGGCACCCCGTCCAGCAGCAGCCGCCGGGCCCGCCCGACCCGCCGCGACATCAGGTACTGGTGCGGGGCGATGCCGTACGCGCCGCTGAACGCCCGGATGAGGTGCGCCGGATGGGCGTGCAGCAACCGGCCGGCCTCCTCCAGCGAGACCCCCTCGACGACCCGCGCGTCCAGCAACTCCCGCAGCCTGCGGGCGAGTACGGGACGGTGCTGCCGTCCCCCGGTCGCGCGCCGCCGCAGCCGGAGCCGAAGCTGCTCCGCGACGAGGGCCAGCCTGCTCTCCGCCTCCAGCTCGTCCCCGGGCCGCGCGAGGGAGGCGTGCAACTGCCCGACGCGCAGCCGCAGCACGGGGTCCCGCAGGTCGGGGGAGTCCACGGCGGGCCCGATGAACTCCTCCCCGAGCCGGCTGCCGTCCAGATAGACGACCCGCTTGCGGAAACCGCCGGGCGTGGCCGGCGAGCCGTTGTGCGGCACGTGCGGCGGCAGCAGCGACACGGTGTCGAGCGGGGTGCCGTGCTCATGCCGGTCGAGGTCGTACCGTACGGCCCCGTCGTCCACGATGAGCAGCGTCCAGGCGTCGTGGACGTGCATCGGATAGGCGTACTCGGTGAAGCGCGCGTGGAAGACCTCGGTGACGCCCGGCACCCGGGGACGCCACGCGCTGACGAGTTCCTGACCGGCGGCCATGCAAAAAACGTACAAGACGCGACCGGTACCCGGCCGCGAGTCTCAGTCCATGAACACTGAACCCATCCGTTTCGACACGAAGATCGCCGTGCTGCTGCGCGAGGACCTGGAACCCTGGCAGCGCCTGAACGTCACCGCGTTCCTGGTCAGCGGCCTGGGCCCGACACTCCCCGAGGTGGTCGGCGACCCGTACGAGGACGCGGACGGCGTGTCGTACCTGCCGATGTTCCGCCAGCCGGTGCTGGTCTTCGAGGGCACCAAGGAGACCTTGAAGGCGGCGCACGGCAGGGCGCTGACCCGGGCCCTGCCGTGCGCGGTGTTCACGGCGGACCTGTTCACCACGGGCAACGACCGCGACAACCGCGCGGCCGTCCGCGCCGTCCCGACCGCCGAGCTGGACCTGGTGGGCCTGGCGGTGTACGGACCGAGGAACGCGGTGGACAAGGTCCTGAAGGGCGCGCGCATGCACCCGTGAGGCCGTCCTCCGGTGCGTCAGGCGAACGTGCCGGGAACGTAGTCGCCGGCGGGCTGCCGGACGACGACGTTGAGGCGGTTGTAGGCGTTGATCACGGCGATGAGGACGACCAGGTTGGCGAGCTGCTCCTCGTCGTAGTGCTTGGCCGCGTTCGCCCAGACCTCGTCCGGCACCCCGCCGGCCGCGTCGGCGATCCGGGTGCCCTGCTCCACCAGCTCCAGCGCGGCCCGCTCGGCGTCGCTGAACACGCCGGCCTCACGCCAGGCCGCGACCAGGTGCAGCCGGGTCGGGGTCTCCCCGGCCGCCAGGGCCTCCTTGGTGTGCATGTCGAGGCAGGGCCCGCACCCGTTGATCTGGCTGGCGCGGATCTTCACCAGCTCCTGCGTGGCGGCGGGCAGCGAGGACTCCGTGACCGCCTTGCCGGCGGCGGCGAAGTGCTTGAACACCTTGCCGGCGACGGGACTGGCGAAGAGGTCGAGCCGAGCGTCCATGGTGTGCTCCGGGGTCGATGGCGGCTGCTTGCACCTCATTGACGGAGGGGAGGCCGGGCATGTGACGCGCCCCCGTGTGACCCGCGTCACTGCCCCTGCTGCATTGGCACCACGCTTGTCACCGGGACGTGGGACGGGCGGGCTCCCCGCCAGGACGGGCGCCGGAACCGGTGTGACGATCACAGAAGCGGACGGTTTGTCCCGCGTCCGTGACCGTGGTCCCGCGTTATCTGTCCGCCGTCTCTGTCCAGTCCCATCCGTCCAACCCCACCTGTCCCGCCGTCTCTGTCCCGCCGTATCCGACCCGTCATCGTGACCGCCAGGGAGAACCACTTGATGAACCGCATCCCGCACCGTCTGCTGGGCGCCGCCGCGGTGGTGGCCATGGGTGCCGGGGCGCTGCTCGGCACCGGTGCCGGCACCGCCGCCGCATCCGGGAAGGCACACTGCGAGCGTGCCGAACGCCCGATATGGAGCGAAGGGCCGAGCCGCAACGTCACCGCCCACGGCTGCGACATCCCGGAGCAGAAGCACCGCTGGTACGTCATCGACATCGACACCCTCGTCCAGCCCCGCCACAAGACCGACTACCTGGACGAGAACATCGCCGGGACCAGCACCCTGCACGACAAGACACTGAGGTGCTTGGGCTACACGAAGGACGAGCACGCGGTGAACTGGTTCGGCTGCGTACCGCAACTGAAGTGACCCGAACCGATGTGAAGGCAGGCCGAACACGCACCCGGCGCCGGGAACCGCGCCGGGTGCGTGCCGTCTGCCGTGTCCGGGGCTTAGTCGACCTTCTCCCCGTCGTGCGTCCCGCCCTTACAGAGGTTGTCCTTCAGATCGGCCATCCCGCCGCCCTGCTTGCACTCGGAAGGGGTGACGTAGGAGTGGGCACCCTGTGCGGGGGCGGCGATGGCGGTGGCAGCGCTCGTGAGGCCGAGTCCGGTGAGGGCCGCCGTGGCGATGCCGGCGGCGAGGATGCGTCGAACGCGCATGTGGTTCCCCTTTCACGGATTGCCTGGATTGGGGCACTACTCAGCCTGATCTTCACCCACGTGGGTGGCACGCCAGGTTGGGCCATTCGGGTGATGGAGCGAAGAGGCCGGGCTGGCCGAGGGGTGGTCTCTTGGCCGGTTGACCTGTGGAAACGCGGGCCGACGACGCCAAGGCTGCCCGCCGGTTTTCGACGTGGCGAGGTCGTCGTGGATGCGCAGGGGCGGGGGTCCGACAACCGGCCAGGGGAGGGCGAGCCGCGTGAGTACCCGTGGCACCTGGTCCTCGGTGCGGCCGAGGAGATCGTCGCGGGACGGCAGCCGCGGCGGGCCGGCGCCGTCACGTCCGGCGGATCCGCCGAGCGGTCCGGGGGTGGCCTCAGGGCAGGCCGGGGACAGGGACAAGCCCCTTGCCCGCGAGAAACCCGCGGGCAAGGGGCTTGATCGAACGGGGTTACTTCTTCTTGCCCTGGGTCTTGTCGGGGATCTTGGCGAGCTGGGCTTTGCTGGTCAGGCCCAGGGCTCGTACGCCGGTGGTCGTCACTGGTCTCCCTGGCCACTGTCGAGCGCCACTGTCGAGCGGCCTCGGGCGGCCCAGGGACGGCCCAGAGAACGGTCCGGTGGCCCGTTCGATGGCCTATGAGCTGATGGGCAGCTCCCGTGCTCGCTGACGGGCTTGGGCCCGTAGCTCCTTCAGGCGGCTGTGAAACGCGTTGTGGCGGTTCTGGTCGAGGTTCAGCGGGACGTCGAGTTGGGTGATGAGCTGTGACTCCAGGTCCCATGGTTCGCTCCGCTCGATCCAGCACACCCGCGCGTTGTCCGCCATCCACTGGCTCAGGGTGGCTTCGCCGGCCTTGCCGAAGGTCATCCGCTTGCCGCTGCCCACACGGCGCAGCTCAAGTCCGAGCAGGCATCCAAGGGTGAGCCGCAGCGTCGAGCCGGCCGCGTTGCCCCGGTAGTGATAGGACACCCGCTTGCGCAGGTTCTGCGTGCTGGCCCGGTTCGCCATGTACCGCGGGGCTATACCGACGTACAGCAGGCGCCCGGCCTTCAGGTCGGGGTGGGGCGGCTGCTCGAAGTGCCACCCGTAGACTCCCGCCGCCGCCGGGACAGGACTCGGACGAACCAAGACCTCCTGCGCCGACCACAACCGATCGGGACTGACGAGAGCGGTAGCTTCCACGGCATCTCCAGGCGCGCGACGACTGATCGTCGCAGGCTACTGGTCGCCGCTGACAGAACGTCCTCGCCTACGTGACTGCGCGACATCAGCTTGGGAGGCTGCGACTATTTGCGGCCGGTCTGTGCGCTGACCTGGGCGAACGGCCTGGCGTGATCACCGAGCGAAGCCGGGCGGGTCGTACGCCGAGTCCCGTGAGAACGGCATCTACGCCTCGGTGCTCCTGGATGTCGGAGAGAACATCAAGGCCCTCGCCGAGTACCTCGGCCACTCGGATCCGGGCCTGACCCTCCGCGTGTACGCACACCTCATGCCGTCCAGCCAGGAGCGCACCCGAAAAGCCGTGGCTGCCGTCTTCGAGGGCGCATAAGCTCCCGTTCGCTGAGGCAGGAGGGCGAGATGTCCGACGAGGAATCCACCGAGTACTACACGGTGCTCTGCGACGATCCGTCTCACGAGGTGGTGCTCATCGACTGCGGGCCCCGCGCGATGGATGTGATCCTGGCGGTGCGCAAGGTGACTGGGCAGAGCTTGTGGCACAGCCGGGACCTGGCGCGCCAGGCGCCCGTCACCCTCCGTGGCGGGCTGTCGGCGTACAGGGCCCAATCCGCTGTCGCTGTGCTCCAAAGCGCCGGCGCCAGAGCGGAGTGGAGACAGGAGCCGGAGCCCGGAGGGCGCACGGCCCCATCGCCCTGACGGGCCAGAGACAGCGACGAGCCACCTCCCAGCGGAGAACCCGCAGGCAGGGGGCCTATCTGGGGGTGATCACTTGCTCTTGCCCTGGGTGTTGCCGGAGATCTTGAGACGCTGGACCTTTGCAGGTCGGGACACCGATCCGCCGTGGCCCAGAGGTCGCCCAGCCATGGCCCACGTGATCGGCTTCAGCCGACTGAAGCGGCTCGCCACTGAGCGGTGATACACCCCTCTTCCATGTCCCACCAGTCCTCGGCCACGCCGTGGTTGAGGAGCCTCTGCACCTTGGCGAGATCAGCGGTGGGCGGAACGTCCAGGGCCACCATGCCGAACCGTTCTATGCCCTCGCCGTCGACGCCAAGTTGCTGAAACGCGTTGATCACGCTCTGCCGGGCCGGGCCCGAGCCGCCGTCACGGAGCACGATGAGGCGGATGGTGCAGTTCTCCGAACGCCGAACCACTTCGCCGGCCCATCGCACCCCGTCCTCGTCGGGTTGCGTGGCCACGACGTCCCCGCAGGCAATGCCTCGGACGAACCAGGGGATGTTGTCGAGCCGTGCGGTGCCGTCTCCCTCGTCGACGGCCCACAGGCTCTCCACCGATGCCGGAGGCCAGTCGTCCTCTATCTCGAGCCGGAAGTGCACCTTCACGTACGGGCCGTCGGGATTCTTCATGCTGCCAGGATGCACGCGTCGAACGAGGCTGCCCGGAGGGGCCTCTTTCAACGGCGACTTCTTCGATCGGAGGGAGCCTTGACCTTGGGCTGGCCTACCGCTCACCTGCGCTGATGGTCCGCAACCGTCCGCACTCGTCCACCGAGGTTCGGCGGCGTTGTCACGCAGTTGGACACTCACCCCGCGAGTCCTACCTACTTCTTGCGGCGCTTGCTCGCCTTCTTCTTCAGCTCGGCTTGGCCGCGCTTCGTCCAGTCACCTTGGTGGCGGTAGCAACGCGACGTGCCTTTCATCGTCTTGTTGCGGCAGCTGCCACGGTCCGTCGGCCAACCGCACTTCTCCTGCTTCCACTCAACCGAGGAACAGAGCCTCACTCGTTGATCTCGGACCGTTCTCGAACTTGATCGTCCAACTTGCCTTCTTCGAGATCGCTCAGTGCGGCTGCATATCCGGCCGTGACTGCCTCGTGTACGACGTCGTGAAGGTCTACGGGGATCGCGTCGAAAATGTCCGAGCAGACGTTCGCGGCTGCGTCGTACGCGGGTCGGTAGTGCGCGTCACGGATATCGCCGCCCAAGTGGCGTCATCGCTCACATCGACGTCACTACCCTCGCGCCATGGCCCGCTACCAGCTCCAGGCAGCACTCGGGCAGCGGCGGCTTCACATCGGGTGTCACCGCGGGAGCCCTGGGAAGTCAGGAACCCCTCGTTCGCCTAGGGATGTGCGAGGTCGTGCGACAGGCCGCAGGCGTCGTCACGCAGATGCAGTCTGCGGAGGTCCTGGACCAGAGCAACGGGAAAGGGATGGAGCATCCACTTGGCCTGATAGCCGGCCTCGCCGTGCTCTGCGAACACATTCTGAGCGGCGTTCAACACGGCGTGGGAGAACAGGCGACGCGAGTGTGTCGACTGCCAGATCGCCGTGCCGTCGGTGTCCGGTAGGTCGGGGCTGACCGAGACATCGGGGAACTCGTAGATGGTCACGTCGATCAGTTCACCCGTTGCACGGAGCACCCAGCGGATTTCCTGCGGCTCGGCGTCGAAGAAGAATCGGGTCGTGCGCTGCTGCCCGTACAGCCCTCCTGCAGCTGCCACGAGATCCGCCAACGCATCGGTGCAGTAGCTGACTGCGAGCGAAGACTGATGGGAGTCATTGGCCATGTGGCACCTCGCCCACCCATGGTCCTGGAGTTCCCACTTCAGCTGGAGGGCGCCCGTTGGCGCCTGAGCGAACGGCACGGGGAGCAGGCTATCGGGCAGCGATCGGACCCCAGCTTGGGAAGCTCGGGTTCTGTGGCCGCGGTTGCTGCGCTGACCTGCGGTGGAGCCGTGTTGGGGCCCTGGTCGCACCGGGGGAGCTTCCCGCTGTTCCCCGTGGTTCCCCGCGCGATCTGGCACCCGTATGGCACGGTCCCTTCGCCTCGAAGGTCCCTTGGCAGAGCTGGGAGCCCCGGAGTGTCTGAGCCTCAGCCGACGACAGTCAGCCACGAGGGCGGGTGCGCTGACCGACTACGCACACGTGTGCCTCGCCGCGCCCCCGCCGGCCTCAGCGACGCTGCCATGTCGTCGACCAGAGCAAGCCCCGTCAGTAGCAGCGTGGCGGCGGGGGCCTTGGCTGAGGACCTCTTCGTCCCGAAGCAACTTAGGCAGCGGGCTGAACGGCGGGCAGTGTGCCGCTGACCTGTGTCGACAGTCCGCATGCGTCCGCCGTCGTTCGTCACTGTCCGCCGTGGTTGTCACGCAGTTAGAGGTTCTGGTCCACGTCTTGTGGTGTGGTGTCGGGTTGTCACGAGGTGGGGATGTGATGGTTCACCGCCGTGGTGACAGGCCATGGTGCCCGAAGCTTCGCAGTGGTCTCCCGAGGGGGATGGGGGGCAGGGCTGGACGTGCCGGGCCCGCGTTTTGGGGGGAGTGCGTGGTCGTTGTGGTCGCTGCGGCCCGGGCAGGGTGCCGGGGCCGCGGCGAGGGCTTGCGGCGAGGGGTGTTACTGCTTGGCGGTGGGTTCCGTCTGCTGGTTGTAGATCTCCTGGCCCGCTGCGTTGTAGGCGTGGACGTAGGGGGCCGGGGAGGGGGAGTTCCCTTCGAGGCCGGAGATGGCCGCCGTGTAGACGAACGCGCC
>NZ_JBEYRP010000032.1:0-84429 GCF_040704085.1 Streptomyces sp. NPDC047841 | reverse complement strand
CCACCCGCTACGACAAGACCGCCCAGTCCTACAAAGCAGCCGTCACCCTCGCATCACTCCTGATGTGGGCCTGACACTTTGACGACAACTCCTAGCCCGAAGCCGACCGTTGTAGCGACTGCCACGGCCAGGGTGTTCAGAGGCGTCACGAAGCTGAGCGCTGCCACTGCGCCGACGCTGACCAGGACACCGACGACCGCCGCAGCCAGCGCCAGCAGCGCAGACCCGACCGCCCCGAGACCCAGGACGAGCAGCAGCAGCGCAACCGGGAGCGTGAACGCTCGACACGCCGCATGTCCCTCAGATCCGCAGCAACCATCTCGGCGAAGACGGGCGTCAGACCCGTCAAGGCGACCGTGACCCGCCCCCGCGACGCCCCTGACACGGCGGCGGAGGCCGCGGCGGCCACCCGCGGCGCAACCCGCTGCTGCTCCGCATGGTCTCCCCGGACCCCGACCAACAGATAGACGTGGTGCGGGTCGCGCTCCGGGCCGTGCGGCAACGCGAGCACCCCGCCGACGCCGGGAACAGCGGCCACGATCTGAGCGCAGCGAGACACGGCGTCCTGGTACGGGTTGTCGTCTACGCGCAAGATAGGAGAATCGAAGGCAAGGATCATCTGCTCAGATCCGAGCCCCGGCATTCCGTCTGCGATGAGTTCTTCCGTTCGGGCGGAGGAACTCGCTGGCACCTCCAAGGCCGGACCGCGAAGATGCCCGAGCCCGATGGCTGCGGCAAAGCACGTGACCACGAGCACGATCACCCAGGCGTACATCCTCCGCCGGCCCCGTCGGCTCCACCCGTCCGTCAAAGGTCCCCCCAGCCGTCGCCTGTTCGTGGCGGCACGGCTGTTTGCGCGCAGGATCCTGACTCACTCAGCGTGGAGCACGGCACCTGCCACCAGACCAAACAACGCCGTGTCCCGCGACAAGTTACGTACCGCCACTTCAAGTCGACAGCTCTGTGCGCTGCCGTCGTCCCCGGAGGACCTGGCGTACCAGATGCCGCCGCCGATGATCAGCGCGATGGCGACGGCCGCCGCGACGACGATGAACAGCACGGCGTTGTTCCGCCCGCCGCCGCCCGCCCCCGGCTGGGGCGCCATCGGCACGGCGGCCGGCGGCGGCGTCGGCCCTAACCCTGGCTTCAACGCAGAGCGGCGACACCCGCCAGGGTGCCATGATTGATTCACAGCGCCGCGCCGGCCTCGTGCGCGTCGTCCACGTACTTGCCTGGCCCTTGTGCAACTCGTCGGGCGGTGGCGCGCTGTCCGGCCTGAGTTCGGCCTATCCGCTGGTGGTCACGGCTGGAGTCTCTTCGGTCGCCTGTCTGGGGTGCCGGCTGTGCGCGCGCTCCCGCATGGGCCCCACCAAACCCAAGGCCACGGCGTAGCTTTGAGTGATATTTGCTGCGTGTGCGGGGCGCGTGAGATGGGAGAAGGGGGGAACCGTCGATGGCGTGCGGCGCGCGTATGCCCCTGATTCCTTGGAAGTAACTCTTATTTTGTGTGCTTGTAGGGCTGGAGTAAGGGCATCCGGTGGTCAGGAGGTTGATAACGATGGTTCCCCTGCTTCTGGTTCTTCTGCTGGCTCTGATCCTCTTCGGTGCGGGCTTCGCCCTGAAGGCACTGTGGTGGGATCGCAGTGATCGTGCTCATCGTGTGGCTTCTCGGCTTCGTCGTGCGCTCCGCGGACAGTGGCGGCCGCAAGGGCCGCTGGTACCGCTGGTAGACGAAAAAGCACCCGGCGCGAGGAGCGCGCCACGCGCAAGCAATGAGTGGGCCCGGCCGATACGGCCGGGCCCACTGGCGTGAAAAGAGAAGCTTGCCTGCTGCGGTTGGGAGGGAACGGGCTTATCGGGCGCACCGCAGGGTACGTGAGTCATGCACCGGCCCCGCAGGCTCAGCAGTGGAACCCTGCTCCTCCTGTCTGCGGGGCCGGTGCGTATCGCGCGTGCATCTGGGGCGTGTTGTGAAAGTGAGGGGGGCACGGCGTGCACGAGATTGTCGGGTGGCTATGGATGTTGACCACGTCATGACTCAAGGACCAGCGTCTCGCTCACTGTCGGACGAAGCCCTCTCCGACATGCTTGGCAGGCAACAGTTCGGCACGCTCGCCACCGTCAAGCGCAGTGGCCACCCCCACCTGACCACCATGCTGTACAGCTGGGACTCCGAGGCCCGCATTGTGCGGTTCTCGACGACGGCCGACCGCATCAAGGTCGGGCACCTGCGGCGCGACCCGCGTGCGGCGTTGCATGTGCAGGGCGGTGACGTGTGGTCGTTCGCCGTTGCCGAAGGCGAGGCCGAGGTCTCCGAGATCACGACGGTTCCTGGCGATGCGGTTGGTCGGGAGCTGCTCGGGATGATTCCTCAGGCCGCGAAGCCGGAGAATGAAGATGCGTTTCTGGAACAGTTGGTCGCCGAGCGCCGAGTGGTCATCCGGTTGAAGGTGGACCGGCTGTACGGAACAGCGCTCGACATCAGCGGCTAGTACTCCAGCTGTAGATCGCGATCTTCATGTCTGGGATGCGGCTTGTCGCGGGTAATGGCTGGTGAGGGATCGTTGTTGATGGAGCCGCCGCCAGTGCGACCAGCCGAGCCGGTAGGCCGTATCGTGGCGAGGCTGCACGGTGACCGTGATGAACAGGCGCTGGATCTCGTTGCAGGACAGCGGGGCCAGTCCGTCCGGGGCCGGGCTGCGGGCGTGTTCGTCGGCACGGACTACCGCGAGGAAGGCGTGGGCGAGCATCGCGAGGGTGACCCAACGGGTCCAAGAGCGGTAGCGGCGAACCTGGTGCTCGTCGAGTCCCGCCAACCCTTTCTCGGCCTGGGAAGGTCTCTTCCACGCGCCACCTCGAACCAGCGGTCTTGACCAGCACAGTCAGCGGGATTGGCTCGGCGGAGTGGCAGCGGAAATAGGCGAGTTCGCCGGTGGTGCGGCTGCGGCGGAGCAGGAGCTGGTGGCTGCCCGGCGTCGGCTCGACGAGGTCGACGACGGCCCAGTCGTAGAACCGTTGTCCCTTCGCACCGCGTCCGGCCGAGAGCTTCTGCCAAGCCCGCTTCGGCACCTTCTTCACCAGGACATCGGCGCGGAACCTCCCCGCACCCGTGGCCATTTCGGCCGAGCAGGCCACGGCAAGGACATAGCCGATGCCGCGCTCCTCCAGCGCCGCGCGCAGTCTCGGGTTGCCGCCATAGACCTCGTCACCCGTGACCCAGCCGACGCGGTGTCCGGCATCCCAGAACCGTTCGATCATCCTGAGGGCCAGGTCCGGCTTGGTTGCGAAGACGGTGTCCTCGCCGAGCCCCGCCGCCCGGCAGCGATCCGGATCGCCCGTCCACGAACGCGGAATGTACAACTCCCGGTCCACCGCCGCGTGTCCCCGGGCGCCGGCATAGACGAGGTAGACCGCGACCTGGGCATTCTCGATCCGTCCGGCCGTGCCGGTGTACTGGCGCTGGACCCCGACGGTGTGGATGCCCTTTTTCACGTCGCCGGTCTCGTCGACGACGAGCACCGCGGCTTCGTCGTGGAGGTGCGCGACGACGTATTCGCGCACGTCGTCGCGGCCGGCCTCGGCATCCCAGGCGGCCGGGCACAACAGATGCTGCATACCGTGCGGGCTGGCCTCCCCGACCCACTCCGCGATCGTCTAGCAGTTCTTGCGGGGCAGGTCCGACAGCAGGCCCAGTACCAGTCGCCCGGCTCGCAGGCGGGGTTCGTATCGAGCGAACCGGCCCGCGATGCGGCCCATGGCCGCCGCGAACGCCTCCCGCCGCCGACCGGGATCTATGCTGTGACCTGCGGCCACCATCTCATCGTCAGTCCACACAGCTCACGATGATCAACCGTGGTCGCACTCGTCCCCCACCGGACCCGGCCAGCACCATCACGCTCTACGAGCATTCGGTGAGCAACTCCGCCAGACAGTCGGCGAATTCAGTGAGCCAGTCCAGCCGTGGTCCACTGCGGGCGATACGAAAACCGTGGCGGCGGCCCCAGAACGCAGCCTGGACGGCATGGAACTGGGCCCACCGCTGGACGCGTTCACGGTCGAGTTCCGCGGCCTCGGCGAAGACGTCCACGACGCGGTGGACAGCCTTCGGCAGGTCATCCGCTTCAAGGAGCGTCAGCGCGCGCGACTTCAGCAGTGTCCCGCCATCGTAGGCGGGATCTCCCACGTACCCCTTGGGGTCGACAGCCAGCCACGGCTCTCGGCCGGCACGCAGGATGTTCCGGGCATGGAGGTCGCCATGGATGAGAGTGTCCGGCTGGTCCCGACCCAGCTCCCGAACAGTCGCCACGGCGGCATCCAGCACCTGCTGCGGCAGTGCATGCGGCAACTCCTCGGCGTCGTTGCACAACTGCTCCTCCCAGGCATCGACCTGCTCACGCAGCCGGGGCAGGCCGGACGGTGCGGGGATGGCCAGGCGGCGATTGAGCCGCCCGGCCACCGTCACAACCTCGTCGCCATCCTCGACCTCCGCCAGGGTCGACGGCTGAACCCGCTCCAGCAGCATCGCGAACCGCTCGTCGTCGCGTTCATGCAGCAGGACGGCGCCGCGTCCGCCCCACGCGGCGAACGCATCCGGCTCATGGACGTTGCCGGGATGCGGAAACGACACCTTCAGCACGGCGCTCTCCTCAGCCCGCCGCCGTACCGGAACGATGACCCCGACGCCCCCGTGCATGACCTCGCCATCCGGCACGCACCCCCAGCGCCCCAGCAATTCGTCGACGATCCCGGGCAGCTCGGCGAGCCACGCCGCCCCGGCCTCCCCCTCGCGGTCGACAGTGCTCTGTGCGAACTCCTCTGGCATCGCGATCATGCTGGCACCCTACGCGCCAGCCCGCCACAGCCACCAAGCCCAAGCCGGCCGCTGCCACCCGTCGGACCGCGCACTACGAAGATCGCGATGTACAGCTGGAGTACTAGCGGTCGACGACGCCGAACTGTTCCGGCGGCTCCGGCACAAGGCTGAACAGTTTCAGCGGCTCCTGGTCCCACGTCTGCCGGACCTGAGCCCCTTCCAGGCTGCCGCTGCCTATCGGCCCGCCCCCACACCCGGTCTCCTGGGCGGCGACTGGTACGACGCCTTCCTGATCTCCGACGACACCTGCACAGCCGTCATCGGCGACGTACTCGGCCACGACGTGCACGCGGCCGCTGCCATGTCACAGACGCGGCCCATGCTGCGGGCGCTGATGTACGACAGCGACTCATCCCCCAGCGACCTCCTCACCCGCCTGGGCCGGGCTCTGCAGGCCATCACGGACACTCCCGTCACCACAGCCTGCCTCGCACGACTCGAACCTGCGGGACCCGGCATATGGACACTGCGATGGAGTTCCGCCGGACACTGCCCGCCCATCCTCGTCACCCCCGACCGACACGCCCACAGCCTCGCCATCGACTCGGATCTGCCCCTCGACGTGGACATCGCCGTGCCACGCCGCGACCACACCCACACCGTGCCGGCCGGCTCGACCATCGTCTTGTTCACCGACGGACTGATCGAGCATCCTCACCAACCCATCAACGTCGGGCTGGACCACCTCGCCGCTACCGTCGCGCGCCACGCCCACCTGCCACTACGCCCCTTCGTGCAGGCCCTGACAGACGAACACTGCAGCGACGGACACGACGACATGGCCGTTCTGGCTCTCCGGCCTCCATTGAAGTTGCCGAGCGCGGGCGTCCGTGAACCTGCATTGCGAAAGATGGGCTGCATGGACAAGCCAGCCATCAACGGCTTTTCTGGCGCAGGACCGCCGTGACCCGCCCGCCGGCGTCTGGGTGCGGTTGGCAGGGTTCTGCTGCGCTCGGCGCTCGTTCGGGCGACACTGCAGCCCCGCCCGCGCAACGACCGCAGCCGGTTCGCCCCGTTCGGGCGCGCGCTGGCGTTCCCGGGTCGGCACCCGGTGGGGTCGCGACCGGACTCGGGGACTGGACGCGACACCACCGCCCGGAGGGCATGCACAACGCGCGCAGCGGGGTGCCGCCCCGTGCCAGTCAGGCACACGGAGCCGAACGGGTGGCTTGATCACAGGCCGACTGCGTACGCCCCGCGGGCCGGAAGCGGAGGTGCGGACAGATGCGGGCCGACGACGGCGTTCATACGCTGATGGAGCTCGGGGTGAGCACGAGAGGTGGGTCATGCCCCGCACGATCTTGTCCGGCGCGCTCCTTCGGCCTGGTCACCGATCAACGTGGTCGGCGCCACCGAGGACCACAGCATCCGCTTCCACCAGTACCACCTGCCGTTCCGGCGGAGACCGGCAGCGGCGTGCTGTTCTGGCAGGCGGCGTCCCTGGCGGCGTTCGCGCGGCGGGTGGCGGGCGAGGATGTGCGTGTCGCGACGGCCCGCGACGGGCTCGGGGTGGACCGGTTGCTCGACGCTGCCCGGGACTCGGCCGCGTGGGTGCCAGTCACTCCGTGTGACGGGCGGCGACGGGGCGGCCGCGCGTCCCAGGGGCGCCGCGGCCGGTGGGCCCTGCTTTTCCGCCGGCCGGGGGCACGCCGCCCCGGCCCGCTGGACCATAGAGCGCACGATGGCCTGGCTCGCCGGCTGCCGCCGACTCCACCGCCGCTACGAGCGCAAGGCCGAACACTGCCTCGCCTTCACGAGCATCGCCTGCACCCTCATCTGCTACCGCAGACTCAGATGACGTCTAAGCGATGGCGAAGCAGGCGTGTGTGTCAGCGGGGCGCGGGCCGTCGACGTGGTCGACCACCGTCGGCGCAACGGGCCGCTGGTTCCTCGCAGGCCGCAGGCGTTCGCGTACGGGGGCGGATTCTCGTGTCCGGCGAGTGCCTGAAAGGTGGTCAGTCGGACGCGGCTGCGCTCAGGTTGCGGCGGAACGAGCCCGGCGTGCGCAGCGCCTTCTCGATGTCCTCCAGGGACCGGCCGCGGGTCTCCGGCACCTTCAGCGCGACGAACACCACGCACAGTACGTTCATCGCCGCGTACACGAAGAACGTGCCCGACCGTCCGATCGCCCCGATCGCGCTGAGCGCCGTCACGGCGATCAGCAGGTCGAACCCCCAGACTCCGAGAGTCGCCAGGCTGGTGGCCGGCCCCCGTACCGACAGGGGGAGGACCTCAGGAGCGATCAGCCACACCACCGACTGGATGCCGATGCCGTTGCAGAGTATGTAGGCGAACAGCGCCACGATGACCAGGGGCTTCGGGGCCTGTGCACCCCCGCCGAGGAAGGCCGCGCCGAGCACGGCCATCGCGAGTCCCGACAGGGGGACGAACCACAGGATCGTGCGCCGCCGGCCCAGCGCGTCGACCGCGATGGCCCCCGTCACGCCGGCCACCACCAGCATCAGCCCGATGCCCACGCCCGTCAGCAACGCGACCGAGTCCCCGAACCCGGCGTCGGCCAGGATCGTCGGCGCGTAGTAGACCATCGCGTTGATGCCCGTCAACTGGGAGAAGGCGGCGATGCCGACGGCGACCAGGAGCGCCGGACGGATCCACCGCTGGCGCAGCGCGCGCCGGTCCCCGGCCGGGGCGGAGACCTCGCTGATGCCCGCGATCTCCGCGTCCACGTCGGCGCCCACGGGCCGCAGCCGCGTGAGGACGGCGCGAGCGGACTCGGCGTCGCCGCGTTCGACGAGCCATCGGGGACTCTCCGGCAGCCTCATCATGCCCACGGCCAGGACGGCTGCCGGAATCACCGCCAGTGCGAACATCACCCGCCAGCCCCCGTGCTCGGTCAGCAGCCAGCCGCACAGGTACGACACCAACTGGCCGATGGCGACCATGAGCTGGAACAGCACCATGAGCCGGCCGCGGATCGCCGCGGGCGCCACCTCCGCGATGTAGACGGGCACCATGTTGGAGGCGCCGCCGACGGCGAGCCCCAGCACGAAACGGGCCGCGATCAGCGCGCCCGTGTCCGGAGCGACCGCGGAGGCGAGCGCTCCGGCGGCGAAGACCACGGCCACCCACTGCACGACGCGCCGGCGTCCGTGCCGTACCGCCAGGCGTCCCGACCACAGAGCGCCGACCATCGCGCCGACGAGGATCACACTGACGACGACCTCCTGCGCGCGGGACGACAGGTGGAGGTCCTCACGCAGGTGCAGCAGGGCGCCCGAGATGATGCCCGTGTCGTATCCGAAGAGCAGGCCGCCCAGCGCGGACACCGCGGCCACCGCATACAACTGCCGAGGGTGCCGGCCCGCGGTGCGCGCGTCGCGCGGGCGCTGCGCGGTGAGCTCAGGCATCGCCCATGACCAGACCCTCGATGGTGTGCTTCTGCGTGACCGGGACCAACTCGTCCACGACCGGGCAGTCGAGGTGACGGCGCACCCGCTCCGGCAGCTGCTCCCAGAAGCTGTACGTGACGGCGAGGTCGTGCCGCTCCCCGTTGTTCGCCTCGGGGCCGTCGACGCCCAGGACGAGGACGGGGCGCGGGCGCGGGGAGTGGTTGGTGGTGCCGCGGTGGATCGTCAGAGCGGTCCGGGCGGAGATGTCTCCGCGCTGCGGGTATTTGCGCACGGCGCGCTCCACGTAGTGGGCGTACTGCGACTTGGGCGGGAACATGCCGTGGTCGAATTCGGCGCCGTCGTCCCACTGGGTGCCGGGCGCGATCTCGAAGGGACCCATGTCCTCGGCGGTGTCCACGGTGGTGACGTTGAACGCGAGCGAGGTCAGACGGCGTTCCCTGCGGGTCTCCTCCGGCATCGGGAAGTCCCGGTGCCACGGCTGGTTGACGGCGCCCTCCAGCGGCACGTCGAAGCCGATCTCGACGATACGGTAGTCCGGGCCGAGCACGGCGGTGCACAAGGAGCGCACCCAAGGGTGGTCGACGAGGTCTACGAAGCCCCTGATCTGCTCGGGATGGATCTCGACGTAGTAGCGGTTCGGCCCGCGTCCCACCGCGCCGCCCGGCCGGGACAGCGCTTCCTTGAACGCGAGGTCGACGTCCTCGCGGAGCACGTCGGCCCACTGAACGCTGAAAGCGCCTTTACGTGCGGTGATGCCGTCGGAGTAGAGGGCCTCCACGTCGGCGGTGACGTCGGCGTCGAGGGCGGAGGGCGTGGTTCCGGGATACAGATGTGCACTCACAATGCGGCTCCTCGGTGGGGGAGCCTCTATGTTGCAACGTTGCATTCTTCGTTGCAATACCTCCCGCCGCCCCTATTTCGATGGCTCCGGGACCCATGCGAAGATGTCCGGCGTGACCAGCCGCCTCAAAGACGTCGCCGCCCTGGCCGGGGTGTCGATCAGGACCGTCTCGAACGTCGTCAGCGGCTCCGGCGCCGTCGCCGAGCACACCCGTGCCAAGGTCCAGGCCGCCCTGGACGAACTCGGCTACCGCCCCAACGTCGCCGCCCGCAACCTGCGCGCCGGCCGCACAGGGCTGATCGGTCTGGCCATCCCCGAACTCCATTCGCCGTACTTCAGCGAACTCGCGGGACTCGTCGTGCAGGCGGCGCAACAGCGCTCCTGGACCGTCGTCATCGACCAGACCTTCGGCGACCCCGACGCCGAGCGCCGCCTACTCGAAGGCACCGGCGGACGGCTCGTCGACGGCCTGATCATCAGCCCCTGGGCCCTGCGCCCCGAGGAACTCGCCGCACGAGCCCAGCGGACGCCCCTCGTCTTCCTGGGCGAACGCAGTCCCGCTGGCCTCGCCGACCGTGTGGCCGTGGACAACGTGGCGGCGGCCGACGAAGCGACCACCCACCTGCTCGGCCTGGGACGCCGCCGCATCGCCGCCATCGGCCTGCAGCCGCACCTCCACAACGGCACCGCCCGCCAGCGCCACGAGGGGTACCACGCGGCCCTCGACCGCGCCGGTCTCGCTCCCGACCCCGCCCTGGAACGGACCGTCGAGACCCTGCACCGCAAGGACGGCTACGCCGCGATGTCAGCGTTGCTCGACGAGGGCGCGGAGCCCGATGCCGTGTTCGCCTTCACCGACGAACTCGCCCTCGGCGCGCTGCACTGCGCCCACAACCGGGGATTGTGCGTCCCGGAGGATGTGGCGGTCATGGGCTTCGACGGCATCGACGACGCCCGCTACGCCAACCCCGCCCTGACGACGGTCGTGCCGGACAAGCGGCAGATCGCAGAGCGCGTGCTGCAGTGTCTCGCCGACCGCATATACAGCCCGGCTTCGGTGCCGCCGCAGGACATCGTTGTCCCCCACCACCTGGAGATCCGTGCCAGCACCGTGGGACGTGCAGGGGAGTCTTACGAGCCGACGCACTGATGGTGTGCGAAAGCGGCCAGTCGGGCAACCTGGTCGTCAGGTATCCCGCGGGCCAGGTTTCGACTCGCTGGGACGGCCGCCGCTGTCCTCACCGTCAGCGTCCGCGACGCTAGTCCAGCGGGGCGGTACGGCCGGGCTCTTGGTGCCCAGCGGCGCGCTCATGGGGCGGCCACCTTGGCCACGCCGACCATCGCGTCCCGCGTCACCAGGGACACGAGTTCCTCCTCGGTCAGGTGCTCTGTGCCGGCCGGGCGTTCGGGCAGCACCAGCCAGCGCACCTCACTGGTGGAGTCCCGGACGATGATCTGCACGTCGTCGTCGAGCTCGAGTCCCATTTCGGCCAGTACCGAGTGGGGATCCTTGACGACGCGCGAACGGTAGGCAGGGTCCTTGTACCAGCTCGGTGGGAGGCCGAGCACCGGCCAGGGGTAGCACGAGCAAAGTGTGCACACCACCACGTTGTGGGTGATCGGGGTGTTCTCCACGACCACGATGTGCTGGCCCATCGGGCCCCCGAAACCCATTTCCTTGATGGCCGCGGTACCGTCCTCTAGCAGTCGCCGCCGGTAGTTCGGGTCGGTCCATGCCTTGGCGACGACCTTGGCGCCGTTGAGCGGTCCCACGTTGGTCTCGTAAGTGGTGATGATCCCGTCCATCACCTTCGGGTCGATCAGGCCGCGCTCGGTGAGCAGCTGCTCGAGTGCTTCGGTGCGCAGGGCCACGGGAAGGCGTTCACCCGTTGGGCTGGTGGTGCTCATGCGGTTTCTCCAAGTAGCTCTCGAACAGCTCTACGGTGAGGGCGAAGGATCTGGCATCGGCGCCCCACAGTTCGCGTGAGCGGAATCGCACCGAGTAGACGTGCTGCGGGTTCTCGCCCTGGAAGTGGGCGTTGGTGTCCGGCAACACGGCTGCGGGTTGGATGCGTTCGACGACTCCGACGTGTCCCCGTACGTACCGCGGAAGTCTGGAGTGTCCTGCCGGTGACATGTCCTTGGCGCGTACACGCTCGCCGGCGGCGAAGACCGGCGCGGCGTCTACTGTGCGAAGCGAGCCCGGCGCGGTGGGCGCGTAGTCGGGCAGGGCCGGCTCCGGGATAGGCGGTTCTTTCACGTCTTCGCCGCGCAGGTTGCGGGCGCGGGCGTCGACCGCGCCCGCCGCCAGGATGGCGCTGTCGGTAAGCATCAGCTCCGCGCCGTTGAGCCAGCGTCCGTAGTAGCCGTCGTTCAGATAGGCGTCTCGGTCCAGTCGCTCCAGCGCGTGACGGAAGGCGTCCACGTTCCCTCCGGCCACCCCGTACGAGACAAGCGCCAACGCGAATGCCCGGCCGTGCCACGTCTCCGCGAAGACTGGCTCATCGACTTCAGGTGGGGGAACAGGGCCCCAGCCCGACGTACCACCCATATCCGCTATGCCATCCATTGCACAACACCCCTCGTTTGCTCAGGCGCATCCACTGGATCGTCTGGTATCGGCCTCAGGGGGGCGCAGCTGCGCCATCAGACCCTGGCGATTACGAGTATATCCTCTTTATTGGTGGGGTGTGCAAGCGGTGGGCGCACGAGAGGACTCCACCGACGAGGGTCCGCGCCAGGGCAGTGCTTCCTCGGCGGTGCAAGCAAGGGGTGACCCGAGTCGGGCCCGCTGTCAACCTGGTCCCCCTGACCGGCTGACGTGTCTCTCGCTTCGATCCCGCCAGAGCGCCGAGGCACAGCGAGCCGACCAGGGCAAGCATCCTCGACCGCCACCGCGCGGCCCTGCGCGTCCGCGGCACCGTGCCGGCCGACACCGAACTCGTGTGGGACTGCGGCGACAGCCGGACGCTGTACTCCACGGTGGGTCCACTGCGCTGCGTGATCAGTCCCTGTCCCGGTGAGGTCCCTCTGCCGGGTGAGGCGACCCGGCTTCTGGCGAGCACACCGGTACCGTGAGCACTACGTCCGGTCGGCTGTCGCCGCCATACGGTGGGCTCATCCCTTCGCATCCGAGGTCGTCTCGGGCACCGGGCGGGCCGCAGCTGCCCCGATGACCTGAACGTCCGCCCCGTGAATCCCGCCGCGGTGTGCCGCGACGGGACAACGTCGCACCATGGGGGACGATCAGTCGGCCCCCACCCCTACAGGACTGCCCACCGTGCGGCGGGTACCGCCGTTCGGCGTCTGACAACGCGCCCCTACGCCACTGGCCGGGGTCACTTTCCTGGGGTCGATGAGCGCCGGAGGGCTTCGGCGATGATCTGTACGAGGTGGCGGCTGTCGAGGCCGGCGAGGTCGCGGACCTGAGTGCGGCAGGAGAACCCGTCGGCGAGGATCCGCCGGTCAGGACTGAACGATGCCTTGGCGAGGATGCCCTCCCGTGCGATCTTCTCGGAGACTCGTAGTGGCCTTCTCCATGCCGAAGTTCCCGGCGAGGCCGAAGCATCCGGCGAAGATCTAGACGGACGAGGAGCTTCTCGGCTGCTCGCGGCGGCTCCAGCCGATGGAGGTGAGCAACTCGGCGATGGTCTTGACCGAGCGGGCCAGCTCGGCAGCGCGGGGGTCGTCGGCGAGGAGCTCCACGAGGTACGGATGCGGTGTGCGGCGCGCGCCCTCCCAACCCCCCGGCCTCCTCATCACTCCCCTCGCAGCCCAGTCGGGGCGCAGCCCAGCAGTCCTGCCGGCCTGCGCCGTGACCATCACGGTCGCGACCGCCCTCGTCTCCTGCGTCCCGGACATGTTCCGTATCAGGTGGCTCACCGGCGAGCCATGCCTCGAGGGCATCACATGACGATCGTGAAGGAGAGCATGCATAGCGAATGTTCGTCGGACCGGGGTCACGGCGTCGTCCGGATCGCCTCGCCCATGAGACGTTGCAGATACAGCCCGCGCGCTGCGTCGAGTTCCGTCGGCTGGTTCGTGCGTACGGCGGTGGCGAAGCTGCGACGCAGGATCGGCCAGCACTCCTCGTGGTCGATCTCCGCCGTGTCGTAGCTCAACGGGGCTTCGGAGCCGAAGAGTTCGACCCGGGTGAGCGCGCGGTCGACGACGACGGAGCCCGACAGGGACGCCTGACTCACGGCACCGTTCTCGTGCTCACAGGTCAGTTCGATCCATCGGCGGGGGTCGCCGGAGCCGCGTATCGCGGTGATGGGCGAGACGGCGGTGTCCAGCAGGTCGAGCAGATGCGGGCCGAGGTCGAGCAGCGCGCCGTGCTCAAGGCGCCATCCGGTCGCGAAGTCGCCGCCGAGGAACGCTCCGTGGAGGTAGCAGGAGCGGGCGCCGCTGACCTCGCGGCCCCGCGCGGCGTCGAGGAAGGCGTCGGTGACCGGGTGGTAGCGCTTGGTCAGGACGAGTTGTGAGACCACGCCCGCGTCGAGCACGGCGTCGGCGACACGTTGTGCTGCAGGCAGGTCCGGGCCGAGCGGTTTTTCCAGCAGCAGCGCTTTTCCCCGTCGTGCCGCCGACGGCGCCAGTTCAGCCTGTACGGCGGGGGGGACGGCGAACGCCACGGCCTCGCACCGGTCGAGGAGGTCGTCGAAGGAGGCGGCGACGTGTGCGCCGTAGGGTGCGGCGGTCTGCCGCGCGGCGTCGGGGCGGCGGGCCCACACCGCGGCGAGCCGGGTCTCCGGCCCGGCGGCGAGCATGCGGGCGTGCATGGCGCGGGCCCAGGGGCCCGCGCCCACGAGGCCGACCTCGACGGGGCGGTCCGTCCAAGGGGCAGAGG
The DNA here is from genome assembly GCF_040704085.1 of Streptomyces sp. NPDC047841. NCBI lineage: Bacteria > Bacillati > Actinomycetota > Actinomycetes > Kitasatosporales > Streptomycetaceae > Streptomyces > Streptomyces sp. NPDC047841. The sequence goes on along the minus strand of NZ_JBEYRP010000032.1, from coordinate 70,495 downwards.
TGACGGTCACGGTCTTCCTGTCTGTACGAGTGTGCTGCGCGCGCGGGGCCCGGCAGCCCCGCTCGCCGTGGCGGATCCGCGTGGGCGGCCCGTTCAAGCGGTGAGTGAGCCGAGCCGGGCGTCGGCCCGGTCGGGGGAGTAGAGGATCTCGACGACCATGGCGGCCGCCCCTATGACGCCCGCGTGGGCGCCCAGGCGTGAGGTGACGACCTGGAGGTTCGCGGTGGCACGAGGGAACGCGCGCTGGTAGAGCAGCTCCCGGACACCGGTCATGAACGGGACCCCGGAGAGCTCGCCGGCGATCATGAGGACGCCGGGGTTGAGCAGGCTGACCACGGTCACGAGAACCTCGCCCGCCCTCCGTCCGGCCTCCCGGGCCAGCCGGACGGCGTCGGGGTGCCCTTCGGTGAGCAGGCGCCTGACATCGGTGGCCGACGCGACGTCGAAACCGAGGGCGCTCAGGTCCCTCGCCAGCGCCCGGCCGCTGGCGACGGCGCCCAGGCAGCCATGGGAGCCGCACATGCACAAGACGTCGGTTCGGTCGTGCAGGCGGATGTGCCCGATGTCGCCGGCGCCGCCGTCGATCCCGCGGTACACCTTGCCGTCCACCACGACACCGGCACCGATGCCGGTGGAGACCTTCACGAGGACGAACGCAGTGCAGTCCCGGTGATTGGCCTGCTGTTCGGCCAGTGCCATGAGGTTGGCGTCGTTGTCCACGAGCACGGGGACGGGCCCCCCCTCCAGGCTGCCGCCGACGTGCTCGGCGTAGGCCTGCTGAAGACGCTCCGGGATGGGGTACCGGTCCCAGCCGGGCATGATCGGCGGTTGGATGACCCGGCCCGTCTCCCACTCCACGGGACCGGGGACGGACAGCCCGATCCCGCAGACGTGCCCGGCGTCGACACCCGCGGCGGCGAGGAGGTCCGGAAACCACCCGGCCAGTCGGTCCAGCACCACCTCCGGCCCCTCGGTGATGTCCAGCGGCCCGGTGTTCTCGGCGAGGATCGTGCCGCTGAGATCGAGGACCGCGGCGCGGGCGTATCTGGTTTCCAGGTCCACGGCGATGACCGAGGCGTGCCTCGGGTCGAACACGATCCGCTGGGACGGACGGCCTCCGGTGGAGGAACCCGTCACGTGCCTGAGCCATCCCGCCCGGTTGAGCAGGTCCAGGCGCTGGCCGACGGTCGAACGCGAGAGCCCGGTGATCCGCTGGAGATCGGCGCGGGTGTTCGCGTGGCCGCCGCGGATGAGCTGCAACAGCTCGCCCGCGCTGATCTGGCTCGGTGTCAGCATCGGTTCCCTCATGGTCTCAGCTCTTGTCGGCACCGCTGGTCAAACCCTCGGTGAGCAGCCGCTCGGCGGCGAAGAACAGGAGTACCACGGGGATCGTCAGGACCACCGATCCGGCCATCAGTACGGTCTTCGGCACCTCGACGCCGTTGGAGAGCTGGGCCAGGCCCAGCGGCACCGTCCACTTGCCCGGGTCCGCGGCGAGGAAGAGCAGGGCGAACAGGAACTCGTTCCACGCGATCATGAAGACGTACAGCCCGGTTGCCATGAGGGAGGGCAGGGCCAGGGGAAGAACCACCTTGCGGACGGTCTGCAGCCGGCTGCACCCGTCGAGCGCCGCAGCCTCCTCGATCGAGGGGGGAATGGTGACGAGGTAGTTCTTGAGCATGTAGATGGCCACCGGCACGGTCTGGGCGACGTAGACGACGGCGAGGCCGAACAGGCTGGAGGACAGGTGCAGTTTGGCGAAGACGACGAACAGCGGGACGGCCAGCAGCGTCGCAGGGAACAGGTAGACGGCGAGGAAGAGGGCGCTGACCTGGCGGTGTCCGAAGAACTTCAACCGGCTGATCGCGTAGGCGCCGGGTACCGCGGCCAGCATGGTCAGGGCGACGGTGCCGAGCGAGACCAGCGCGGAGTTGAGCAGGAACTTCAGGAAGCCCTGGCCACCGTCGTCGGTGGAGCGCAGCACGTCGCGGTACGTGGAGAGGGTGAAGTCCTTCGCCGAGACCCACAGGGAGCCCGGGTCGAGCAGCAGCGCGTCGATCGGCTTCAGCGACAGCAGCAGCATGTAGTAGAAGGGCACCACCGTGATGACGGCGAGGAACGCGATGACCACCCAGCGCGCGACGCCGAAGAATCTCTCCTCGAACTGAGCCCGGCTCATCACGACTCCTCCTGGACCTTGTTGCCGAAGAACTTGAAGTAGAGGCCCATCAGGACCATGAGCGAGACGGCCAGGACCAGGGCCTGGGCGGCCGCGGCACCCACGTCGTAACGGGCGGTGAGGAAGTCGTAGACCCGCACGGCGGCGACGTCGGTACCGGCGCCGCCGCCGGTCAGCAGGTAGACGTCGTCGAACTTGTTGAAGGTCAGGATGAAGCGCAGCACGCACAGCAACGCGATGACGGGCATCAGCTGGGGCAGCAGAATGTGGCGGAACCGCTGGGTGGTGGTCGCGCCGTCCACCAGGGCGGCCTCCTCCAGCCCGCCGGGCACCGCCTGGAGCCGGGCCAGGATGAACAGGAACGCGAACGGGAAGTACCGCCAGGTCTCGAAGGCGATGACGGTCAGCAGCGCCAGCGGCACGTCGAAGTGCAGGCCGAACAGGTGCACTTCGTACGAGCGGGTGGAGAGGAAGGCAATCGGATCGTCCCAGCCGAACAGGCGGTGGCCCCAGTTGTTGACCACGCCGTACTGCGGGCTGAGCGCGACCTCCCAGACGAAGGAGACCGCGACGACGGGGGCGACGTACGGCAGCAGCATCGCCGCGCGCAGCAGGCCGCGGCCGCGGAACGGCTTGCGCAGGGCGAGCGCGGCGACCAGGCCGAGGGCGACGGAGCCGAACGTGGCGCCGGCGGTGTACAGCAGGGTTGTGGTCAGGCTGGACCAGAAACCGGCCGAGCCGAAGACCTGGTCGAAGTTGTCCAGGGTCCAGTTGCCGAACAGGCCCATGCCCTGGATGTCGACCAGCTTGGCGTGCTGGAACGCCAGCAGGACGGTCCACAGGATGGGGAGGATCACCACCACCAGGACCACCACGAACGTGGGTGAGACGAACGCGAGGCCGGCGCGGTTGGCGCGGCGGCTCGTCGTCATGGGGCGGCGGGCGCGTTCGGCGGGCCGGTCCGTGGACCTGCCGCCGGTGTGCCGGCGCTGGGGTGCGCCGGCTGGAGCTGTTGTCATGAGGGGACCTTTGTAACGTGCAGGAGGGCGGCTACTGGAGGGACTTCTGCAGGGCGGTGACCTCGTCGTCGGCCTCGCCGGCCGCCTCGGAGGGGGAGATCTGTCCGCTGGTCATGGCGCCGATGGCCTTCGGCACGGGCAGTTCGCCGTTGGTGGCGCCGACGAGCGCGCCCTCGCCCTGGGTGATGCCCCAGCGCCGCATGTTGCTGACTCCGTCGGCGAGCTGGTTGAGCAGGCTAGCGGGGTACACCTTGTCGAAGGGCTGCTTGGTGTCGACGCCGATGGTGCTGTGGCGCCAGGCCTCCAGGTAGCGTCCGGGCTGCGCGGCGGTGCCGGTCCGGACGGGGATCTTGCCCTCGGGCGCCATGCCGAACCAGGACTCGTAGCCGGTGCCCATCATGTACTCGATGAACTCGCGGGAGGCCGCCGTCTCGGCGGTCTTGGTGGTCACCCATGAGGTGATCTCGCCGAACTGGGCGGGCCGGGCGGCGTCGGGGCCCTTCATCGCGGTGACGATGCCGCTGTTGCGTGACAGGTACCGCGGGTCGTCCTTGCACTGCGGGCAGCTGGGCAGGGCGTCCTTGCGCAGGCCGGCGAGTTCGTCCAGGAGGAACGAGGACCAGATGATCGAGGAGGACTGGCCCGCGAAGTAGGTGGCGCGGGTAGAGTCCACGGTCTGGGTGCCCGGGGCGCCGTAGGTGCGGGCCAGCTCGTCGTAGGTCTTGAACGCGGTTCGGCACTGCGGCGATTCGAGGGCGACCTGGTGCCGGCCGTCGACGAGCTGGCAGTCGTCGGCGAGTGCGATGCTCTCGAAGCTCTGCGAGGTGAAGGCGTCTCCCGGGTCGGTGGCCACGGAGATGCCGTAGCGCCCCTTGGTGGTCAGCGCCTTGGCGCCGGCGACTGCCCGGGCGTAGGTGTCCGGAGCCTCGAGGTGCTTCGAGTCGAACTGGTCCTTGCGGTAGACCAGCAACTGCAGCCAGGCGTCGGAGGGCACGCCGAGGCTCCGGCCGCTGTCCGAGGTGAGCCTGAGCGCGTTGGCGTTGAAGGTTTTCCGGCCCAGCCCGTCGATGATCTGCCGAGGTATGTCCGTGTTGAGCAGGCCGTTGCTGTACATCTGCCAGACCTGGCCCATGGGCGCGGCGCCGATGACGTCGGGCAGCGAGCCCGAGGCGGCGGCCGACATGATCAACTGGGGCATCTGGCCCTCGTCGACCCCGACGAGGTGGACCTTGATGCCGGTCTTCTCTTCGAACCCCTTGACGATCCTCTGCGTCACGGCGACGCGATCAGGGAGGTTCTCCTGTGACCAGACCGTGATCTCCCGGTCGGGTCTGCCCGGTCCTGTGCTGCTGGCGCAGCCAGTGAGCAGCCCCAGGCCCAAGGCCGCCGTGATGCCCACCGCGATCGTCTTCGATCGCCGGCTCATGGTGTGCATTGCATGTCCTTGCTACGACTTCCGTCTGTTGAAGACGCATCACAGCATCACTTTTGCTGGTTGACAAGACATAAGCTCGGGATATTGTCGACGCAACCGCACTCGCAACCCCCTTCCGGAGTCATCCGTGGAACGCGTCGTCCAATTCACCGGCCCCCGCCAGGTGGAGGTAACCGAGCAGGCCGGAGCCGATCTGCCCCCCGGGCACCTGAGGGTCCGCACCCGCTACTCGGGCATCTCGGCCGGTACCGAACTCACCGCTTACCGCGGGACCAACCCGTACCTGACGCGGACCTGGGACCCCGAGGCCCGGCTGTTCCGCGACGGCGCGGCCGGCATCCAGTACCCTGTGGCCGGCTGGGGCTACTCCGAGGTCGGGGAGGTCGTCGAAGCCGCCCCCGACCTGACCGGGACCCCGGGCCTGCCGCAAGCGGGCGACCTGGTCTGGGGCATCTGGGGCCACCGCAGCGAGGGCATCGTCCCCGCCGAGCGCATGATCGGCCACACCCTGCCCGCCGGCCTGGAGCCGCTGGCCGGCGCCTTCGCCCGGGTCGGCGCCATCGCCTACAACGCCGTCCTGGCCGGCGACATCCACCTCGGCGAGGACGTCGCCGTCTTCGGCCAGGGCGTCATCGGACTGCTCACCACCCGCCTCGCCCAACTCAACGGCGCCCGCGTCACCGCCGTCGACGCCCTCGACGGCCGCCTCAAGACCGCCGAGCGCTACGGAGCCCGGCACACCCTCAACGCCCGCACCGACGAGGTCGCCGAACGCATCCGCGAAGCCACCGGCGGCCTCGGCGCCGACCTCGCCATCGAGATCAGCGGCGCCTACCCCGCCCTGCACACCGCGCTGCGCTCGGTCGCCGTCGGCGGCCGGGTGGTGGCCTCCGGCTTCTACCAGGGCGACGGCATCGGCCTTCGCCTCGGCGACGAGTTCCACCACAACCGCGTGCAGCTCATCTGCTCCCAGATCGGCGGCGTCCCCCCGCAGCTGTCCCACCGCTGGACCGTGGAGCGCCTCCAGCAGACCTTCCTGCGGCTGGTCGCCGAGGGCCAGGTGGACGTCACCTCCCTGGTCAGCCACGTCATCCCGGTCGCCGACGCCGCCGACGCCTACGTGCTGCTCGACGAGCGCCCCGCCGAGGCGCTGCAGGTCGTGCTGGAATTCTGAACGCTTCGAAAGGCCCCTCATGCTCAAGACCGCGGCGCAGGAACAACTCCTGCCCGGAGACACCCTGCAGGCCAAGTGGGAGTTCGCCCAGGAGGCGGGCTACGACGCCATCGAACTGCGCGGCAAGGGCGACTTCCACTTCGCCTCCCGCCTCGACGAACTGAAGAAGGCCCGCAAGGACGGCGTGGTCATGCCCACCGTGTGCGTCGACATGCTGCACTTCCTCGGCGCCTTCGACGCGGACCTGCGCCGCGACGCCGTCGACCAGATGAAATCCCAGCTCACCGTCATCGCGGAGATCGGCGGCCGGGGCGCCCAGACCCCGGCCTCGTACGGCATGTTCTCCCGCCGTCTGCCGCCCTTCGAACCCCCGCGCACCGAGGAGGAGGACCGCGAGATCCTGCTCAGCGGCCTGACCGAACTCGGCGAACACGCCCGCAGGGAAGGTGTGACCCTCTTCCTGGAGCCGCTGAACCGGTACGAGGACCACATGGTCAACCGGCTGGAGCAGGCCGCCGACCTGATCCGCGCCACCGGCCTGGACTCGATCAGGATCGGCATCGACAGCTACCACATGAACATCGAGGAGAGCGACCCCGCGGCCGCGATCCTCGCGCACGCCGACGTCATCGGCCACGCCCAGGTCTCCGACTCCAACCGCTTCCAGCCCGGAGCCGGCCACCTCGACTGGTCCGCCTGGCTCGGCGCCCTGCACACCATCGGCTACGACGGCCACCTCGCCCTCGAATGCCGGCTGACCGGCGACCCCGTCGAAGCCGTCCGGTCCGTCCCCGCGTTCCTCAAGAGGTCCGGCGCGTGAAGTCCCTCCTGGACCGACCCGCGCCCACCGCCGCCGCAGACCTGACCCTGCGGCGCGGTGCGGCGCGGGTCCTCATCGACAACTGGACCGGCGCCTCGACCGTTCCGTCCCGCACCCTCTACCCCCACCAGTGGAGCTGGGACTCCGCCTTCATCGCCATCGGCCTGCGTCACCTCTCGGTCCGCCGCGCCCAGCAGGAGCTGGAGTCACTGCTGTCCGCCCAGTGGGCCGACGGACGCATACCTCACATCGTCTTCAACCCTGCCGTACCGGACGACGCCTACTTCCCCAGCCCCGACTTCTGGCGCTCCTCCGCCGCCGGGCGGCCGGCGGGCGCGCCGGCGGCACCCGAGACGTCCGGCATCGTCCAGCCACCAGTGCACGCCCTGGCGGCCTGGCTCGTGCACCGCGCCGACCCCGAGGAATCCCGCCGGCGCGGCTTCCTCACCCGAGTCCGCCCCCGCCTCGCCGCCTGGCACGACTACCTCCTGGGCCAACGTGACCTCGGCGGTGGCGGACTAGCCGCCGTGGTCCACCCCTGGGAACCGGGCATGGACAACAGCCCCTGCTGGGACCAGGCCCTCGTACGCGTGGAACCGGCCGCTCCGGACGCCTTCCGCCGTGCCGACCTCAACCACGGCCATCCCGCCGACAGACCCACCGACCTGGATTACGGCCGCTACGTCCGCCTGGTCACCGACTACCGCGACGCCGGCTACGACGACCACGCCGCCCGGCACACCTTCGCAGTGGAAGACCCCTGCTTCAACGCCCTGCTCATCGTCAGCGAACGGGCTCTCGCGGCCATGGCACGGGAGACCCGCGCGGACGCCGCAGTGCACTCCGCCCGCGCCGACGCCCTCACCCGACACCTGATGACCCGTCTGTGGGACGACAACGCGGGCCTCTTCCGCGTCCGCGATCTGGCCACCGACACCCTGGTCGGAGAAGACTCCGTCACCGGCCTGACACCGCTCCTCGCCCCCCACCTGCCGCCGCACGTCGTCAGCCGCCTCGTCGACACCCTCACCGGCCCGCGCTTCGACGCACCGGCCACCCAGCTCGTCCCGAGCTACGCCCTGACCGGCCACGCCTTCGACGCCCAGCGCTACTGGCGCGGCCCCGCCTGGTTCAACACCGCCTGGCTTATCCACCGCGGTCTGCGCACGCACGGCCGGGAACAGGACGCCGAACGGCTGCGGCGGGGATTCCTCAGCGAGGCGGGACGGTCCGACTTCGCCGAGTACGTCGACCCGACCACCGGTGCTGCCCGGGGCGCCCGGCACTTCTCCTGGACCGCCGCCCTCACGCTCGACCTGCTGTGCGCCGACCCCAAGGAGCCCACCCCATGACCCCGGCCGACACCCTCGTCCAACTCGTGCGGGACGCCACCTTCGCCCGTGTCGACACCACCGGGGGCATCCACGGCACCCACGGCACCGCACCCGACGGACTGTTCCTGCGCGACGGCCGCCACCTCAGCCGCTGGCACCTGACTGTCGACGGCACCGAACCCGTCGCCTTGGTACCCGCCGACGCCACGACGGACGACACCGCCGTCTGCGTCCTCACCCCGAGAGGCACCCGGGACAACCCGCCAGCCTTCACCGTCTTCCGCGAACAGTCTGTCGGTGCTGGGGAGTTCACCGAACACCTGCGCCTGGTGAGCAACCGTCCCGAGCCGGTCACCGCCCTGGTGGAGATCACCGCCGACGCCGACTTCGCCGACCTGTTCGAACTGCGCGCGGACGACCGCCGCTACGCCAAGCCCGGCGCCCGCCGCGAGAGCCAGCACACCGACGACGGATTGGTCTTCGACTACCACCGCGCCGACTGGCACTCCCGGACCACCGTCGTCAGCCACCCGCCGCCTACCGGCCACGACACAGTCGTGGGCCTGCCCACCGCCCGCACGCTGCGGTGGCAGCTGCCGCTCGCCGCGCACGGCGAGGCCGAACTTTGTCTGACCGTCCGCGCGTTGCCGCACGGACTGCCGGCCGGTGCTCCCGCCGTGCCACGGCCGCGGCGACAGACCACGGCGCCGGCCGACGACCTGGCCCGCACCTGCGAACGGGGCCTGGCCGACGTGGACCTGCTGACCGTCGCGGTCACCGGCCTGGACGGTGAGGAGGTCGCCGTCCCCGCCGCCGGCATCCCGTGGTTCCTCACCCTCTTCGGCCGCGATTCACTGCTGACGTCGTACTTCCTGCTGCCCGAGCGGCCCGGGACGGCAGCCGCCACCCTGAGCGCCCTCGCGGCGACCCAGGGCCGTCTCCACGACCCCGTGAGCGGCGAACAGCCCGGACGCATCGTCCACGAGACCCGTCACGGTGAACTCGCGCACTTCCGGCAGGTCCCCTACGGCCGCTACTACGGCGCCGTCGACGCCACACCGCTCTTCCTCGTCCTGCTCCACGCCCACCACGAGACGACCGGCGACTCGTCCCTGGCCGTTCGGCTGGAGCAGCACGCCCGGCGAGCCGTCGACTGGATGTTCACCGACGGCGGCCTGGACGAACACGGCTACCTCGTCTACCAGCCCGACCCGAACGGCCTGGTCAACCAGAACTGGAAGGACTCGGCGGGCGCCATCTGCTTCACCGACGGCACACAGGCCCAGGGCCCCATCGCCGTCTCGGAAGCCCAGGGCTACGCCTACGACGCCCTGGTCCGCACCGCCGAACTGGCCGCCGCGGTCTGGCAGGACCCGTCCTACGCCGGCCGCCTGCGCGAAGCCGCCGAAGGGCTGCGCACCCGTTTCGTCACCGACTTCTGGATGCCGGACACCGACTTCCCCGCCCTGGCCCTGGACGGCCGGGGACGCCAGGTCGACGTCCTCGCCTCCGACGCCGGCCACCTCCTGTGGTCGGGAATCCTCGACCCGGCACGGGCCCGCCGGGTCGGACAGCGGCTGCTGGAGCCGGACTTCTTCTCCGGCTGGGCGATCCGGACGCTCGCCGCGGGCCAGAAGCCCTACCATCCGCTGTCCTACCACCGCGGCAGCGCCTGGCCGCACGACAACGCAGTCATCGCGCTCGGCCTGGCCCGGTACGGACTCGCCGACCAGGTCGGCGCGGTCGTGGACGGCCTGGTGGCGGCGGCAGCGCCCTACGGGTACCGCCTGCCCGAGGTGCTGGCCGGCTACGACCGTACGGCCACGGTCCGCCCGGTGCCCTACCCCCACTCGTGCTCCCCGCAGGCCTGGGCCGCGGCGACCCCGCTCGCCCTGCGAACGGCGTTGCGAATGGTGTGAAGCCGGCAACTCCCCACGGACGCGCGCGGCCGGGTCGGTGCCCGGGACGACGGCCTGGACGCCGGTGTCGGCGTACGTCTTCGGCGTCAACGTGGACAGGTACCGGCCGGCGGGGTGCGCGGCTGACGGGCGGGCGGCGTCGATGGCGTGGGCGGTGGCCCAGGAGTGCCCGAAGCGCAGTAGTTCGGTGGCGGTGACCGCGGCGTCGGTGTCGAACGCCTCGATCCGGATGACGTAGCCGCGGACCTTCCTGCCATCGCAGTGCCGGGTCACCGTGCCGGGGGCGGCGGACAGCCCACAACGGGCGGCAGCCGCCTGTTCAGAGCTGTTCGCCGAGGAGGTGCTGGCCGTGCCGTTCGTGCTGTGCCCGGCCACCACCGACCGGGCGACCGCCGAGGATTGGCTCGACCCGGCGTGGGGCGCGGCCGGCATCGAGGGCGTCGTCGTGAAAGGCCTGGCCCAGAAGTACCAGCCGGGCCGCAGGGGCTGGATCAAGGTACGAGCCCGCGTCAGCGCGGAAGCCGTTGTCGCCTCCGTGACGGGCCGGATGGCCGCCCCGTCGACGCTGCTGCTGGGCCGCTACGACGAGTCGGGCCGGCTGCGGTTCATCGCGCGGACGGCACCGCTGTCGGCGACGGCCCGGCGGGAGGTCGGCGGCCTGCTGTATCCAGGCGGTGCGGAGCACCCGTGGCAGCACCGCCGCTTCTCGGCCGGTTGGGGCACCCCGCGAGGTGATCGACCACCGGCCGGTCGTGCCCGACGTGGTGGTCGAGTTCGCCGGGGACACCGCGGTGGACGAGGGCCGCTACCGCCACCCTGTCCGCTACCTGCGCGTACGTGACGACCTGAGCCCGCTGCCGCCCCCAGGGGGCTAATCCGGAGTCACGCCCGCGCCGCCGACTGAGCGCGGGCTCCTCGCCGTCGGCGACGAAGATCAGGTTCTGCTGCCCGCCAACCCCTGGGCATAGGCGACCGTCGACAGCTCGGCCACGGGCGACCGAACAACATCTTGCATCTGGAGGGAGCGTTTACGGGCTCAGGTGGCGCAGTTCGTTGTCGTAGAGCTCGGCCCGGTCGAGGCCCATGCCGGTGAAGCGGCCTGCCAGTTCCAGGGAGAGGATGCCGTGCAGGCGTGTCCAGAAGAGCAGGGCGCGGCGCAGGGCGGCGGGCTGTGCGGGGTGGCCGGCGGCCCATTGCCGGTGCTGGGCGAGGTGCGCCCGATGCGGTAGCGGCCTTGCGCGTCGCGTTCCAGAGCGCCCCACATAAGCAGGTCACCCAGCATGCGGTGCACGGTGGACACAGGCAGACCCGATCGCGGGCCAGCTCGCTCAGGGACAGGTGAGGACGTTTTGCGCCGAGGGCACTGAGGATGCGCAGGGCGCGGCCGATGACGGGGCCCGTCCCCGTGGCGGGCGTAGCCCCGGCTTCCTGCGGGGGCGTCGAGGAAGGTGCGATGCGCAGGGCGTGGTGAGTCAAGGCGTGAGTCCTTCCTCGCTGCGGGGACGGCCCGCCCTTCACCGGGCTTACGGGCCGTCGCTGAGTGACCCGGCGTCCAACGACGCGATCTTGCGGAGGATTTCGATGGCCAGCTTCCGTTCGTCGCCGGGTAGCGCGTCGAGAAGTTGCTCGTTGATGTCCTCGGCCGGGCCGATCAGGGAATCGAGCAGTTCGGACCCCTGGTCCGTGAGGCTCAGCAGGGTCCGTCGGCGGTCGTCCTCGTCGCGTACCTGACTGACGTAGTGCTGGTCGGTCAGCCGGCGGACGATGTGGTTGACCGTTGAGCGGTCCAGTGAGGTGAAGCGCGCGAGGGTGCGCTGGTCGATGCCGGGGTCGCGACTGAGGGCATTGAGGACGGCGAACTGCTGGGAGGTGATCTCCCGGGACACGTGCCGGAACCACAGAGCGGTGTGCACTTGTTCCGCGCGCCGGATCAGGTGCCCGACGTAGTTGTGCAGTTCCAGTGCGTGCGCCACAGTGTTCCGTCCGTCCGTCTGTCGACGAGGTGGTGCCGTCCGGGGAGACGGCCGGTGTGGGGAGTCTACGAGTGCGGGCACCACCTGGCGGCGAGCGGCGGTCAGCGGCTGCGGCGGCCGGGGCGCTGGTCGTAGGGGGTGGCACGGGAGCCGTCGACACCGACCTCTAGGCGACCGACCTTCTCGATGTCCAGGATCACGCGGTCACCGTGGCTGAGCGGTCCTACTCCGGCCGGGGTGCCGGTCGCGATCACGTCGCCCGGGTGCAGGGTCATGACGGAGGAGGTGTAGGCGATCAGTTCCCGGACGCCGAAGATGAGGTCCGCGGTGTTGGTGCGCTGCCGGGTGGTGCCGCCGACGTCGCAGCGCAGGTCGAGCGTGTCCGGATCCGGGATCTCGTCCGCGGTCGCGATCCAGGGGCCGAGGGGGGTGAAGGTGTCGAAGGACTTGCGGGTGGAGCGGTCTTCGCCGGAGCGGACGGTGATGTCCAGGACGCAGGTGTAGCCGAAGACGTGGTCCAGGGCGTTGTCCGCGCTGACGTGTGACGCGGTGCGTCCGATGACGACGCCCAGCTCGCCTTCCTGGTCCGTGCGCTTGTCGGAGTAGGGGAGGAGGATGTCCTCGCCCGGCCCGATGACGGAGGAGTTCGCCTTGAGGAAGACGCCGAGGTCCGCGACCGAGGTGGTGTACTCCATCTCGACCTTGTGATCGTGGTAGTTGACCGGCGCGCCGATGATCTTCCCGGGGCGGGGAAGCGGGGCCTGAAGGGCAGCCTCGGTCAACGGGATCCGGGGCCGGCCGGCGAGGTCGAAGCGGACGGTGCCCTCGTCGGCTGCCGTCTCGATATAGCGCTGGAGCGCACCGACGGGGCCGGCGGTGTCGCCTCCGGCGACCTGGTCGGTCACATCGATGAGGTCGTCTCCCTCGACGAGTCCGAGGTGTCCCTTGTTGAACAGTGCCAGACGCATGCTGGCCTCCTTGTGAGTGTCGGGTGGGCGGATCAGGCGCCGGGATCGGCGTCTTCGGTGCGGTAGAGGCCGAGGGAGCGCATGACCGGCTCGTCGCTGTAGGAGAACAGGACGGCGTCCGCGGAGGCCGAGGTGTTGACGTGGCGGTAGGACGCCCAGCCGGGGACGGCGAAGGTGTCGTGCTCGGACCACTCCAGCCGCTCGCCGTCGACGATCGTGGCGCCCTCCCCGCGGACGACGTTGAAGATGGTCGAGGCCGTGTGGCGGCGGCCGGCGCCCTCGAAGCCGGGGCGCAGCCGCTGAACGCGGCAGCCGATGGTGGGCATGACCGGACCGCCGGTCCAGGGGTTGGTGTACTCCAGGACGATGCCGTCGACGTCGCTGCCGTCGGCCGTGTCGGCGATGGCGTCCAGGGCGCGCTCCGTCTCCTGCCAGGTGTACCGGGTGACGGGCGAGCTGGGTCCGTCCTGGGTGAGCCAGGCAGGGGTGAGCCGGCCGTGCAGGAACTGGCGGCTGCCGGCGTCGTCGGGCTTGGTGACGGGCTGGAGCCGCTGCGGGTACTGCTCGTAGAAGCCGGCTTCCAGGGCGTTGACCAGGGGGTAGTCGAGGGCGTCGAGCCAGATCATCGGTCCGTCGCCCTCGTGGGTGTGGTCGTGCCAGTGCCAGCCCGGGGTGAGCAGCAGGTCGCCGGGGGCCATGAAGACCCGTTCACCGTTGACGGTGGTCCAGGCGCCGTCGCCTTCGAGGATGAAGCGGAAGGCGTTGGAGGTGTGCCGGTGCGCCTGTGCGGTCTCGCCGGGCAGGATGATCTGCAGGCCCGCGTAGAGGGTGTTGACCGTGGCCGGAGGGTCGGTGAGGCCGGGGTTGACGAGCATGAGGACCCGTCGTTCGGCCTCCTCCAAAGACAGGGTCTCGGAGAAGTGCAGGAGGTGCGGGCGGAGTTCGCGCCAGCTCCAGCGATAAGGGACGGCGCGGCTCTTTGGCTGGGCGGGAAACAGGTTGCTGTAGAAGCGCCACAGAGGCGCGGCGCCCAGGCCCTCCAGGGCCTTGTAGGCGAGGTCGTCGGTTGTCATGGTGTCCTCCTACGCGATCCGGATCACAGGGCGGGAGCAGGCGCGGGGGTGGGGGTCCACACCCAGGAGATGTCGTCGAACGCCTCGGGACCGCGCGAGGCGAGGAGCATGTTGCGCAGGGTGGCTCCCATGCCTTCCAGGTGGCAGATCTCGCCGAAACGGCGGGCGTTGGTCTGAATGCGGGCCGCCCGGCCGCGGCGCCGGTCGGCGTACGCGGCGAAGGCGTCCGCGGGGTCGGGGTGCTGGCCGAGGGCCTCGCCCAGGGCCACGGCGTCTTCCACTGCCTGGCAGGCGCCTTGGGCGAGGTACTGGAGCATGGGGTGGGCGGCGTCTCCGAGGAGGGCGATCCGGCCGTGCACCCAGGTGTCGATCGGGGCGCGGTCGTACAGCGGCCAGCGACGGTCGCGGGAGACGAGCGGCAGCGCGTCGCGCACGGCATCGCAGGTGCCGGCGAAGCGTTCCTCCAGCTCTGCCTCGGTGCCCCAGTCGTCGGAGTCCGGTGTGTAGTGGTCGCTCTCGAAAACGGCGACCTGGTTGTACAGCTCGCCGCGGCGTACGGGGTACTGCACCAGGTGCATGCGCGGGCCGGCCCAGACCATCACCGCTTCCGAGGCGGCGTGCTGGGACATCCGGCCGCTCATCTTCTCGGTGAGCAGGGCGCCGCGGAACGCGACGTAGCGTGAGCAGACCGGTTCTCCGTCGCCCACCAGCGCCTGCCGTAGGCGGGAACGCAGACCGTCCGCTGCGACGACTGCGTCGGCGGTCAGCCGTGTGTGGCGCTCCGCGAAGTACAGGTGGACCGAGGACCCGTCCTGTTCGGCGTCGGTGACGGTGTGTCCCGTGCGCAGCGTGACACCGGAATGCTCCTGGCAGGCGGCCAGCAACGCAGCGTGCAGGTCGGTGCGGTGGGTGACCAGGTAGGGGTGCGCGAAGCGATCGGTATACGCCGCGCTGCGCAGATCGAGGGCGGTGATCTCGTCCCCGGTGAGGGCGTCCATCATGACCAGCCGGGGTGGGGCTACCGCGGTGTGCCGGACAGCCGGAAGCACGCCGAGTTCGTCGAGGGCGAGGGAGGCGTTCGGGGCGAGCTGCAGGCCGGCTCCGATCTCGCCGAAGTGGGCAGCTCGTTCCACGAGTGTCACGCGGTGGCCGGCGCGGGCGGTCGCCAGCGCTGCGGCCAGTCCGCCGATGCCGCCGCCGACTATGGCGATGTGGAGTGGAGAAGGGGTGACAGACATCTGGCCTCCATGAGTCGGCACGGGAGGGCACCCGGGGCGGAGGCGGTCCGGACCGGTTCCGCAATGATCCGTACATAAATCATTGGTGTACAGATCATATTGTGAGGGTGTTTCCTGTGTGTCAATGGTTCGTCGGTGGTGAGACTTGCTGTGCGTCGCCGGTCAGCAGGCGGCGGAGACGCTGTCCATTCGCAAGGCGGCTTCCGTCCGGGCGGTGATGTCCTCGACGGTGACGCCAGGGGCGGTTTCCACAAGGGCGAGACCGTCCTCGGTGACGTCGATGACGCCGAGGTCGGTGATGATCCGGTGCACGCACCGCTCACCGGTGAGGGGCAGCGCGCACTCCCGCAGGATCTTCGGGCTGCCGTCCTTGGCGGTGTGCTCCATCAGCACGATGACGCGGCGGGCGCCGTGTACGAGATCCATGGCACCGCCCATGCCCTTGACCATCTTCCCGGGGATCATCCAGTTGGCGAGGTCACCCCGTTCGGATACCTGCATAGCGCCCAGGACGGCGGTGTCGATGTGACCGCCACGGATCATGCCGAAGGAGAGCGCGGAGTCGAAGAAGGAAGCACCCGGCAGGACGGTGAAGGTCTCCTTGCCCGCGTTGATCAGATCGGGGTCGACCTCGTCCTCGTACGGGTAGGGACCGGTGCCGAGGACGCCGTTCTCGGAGTGGAGCACGACGTGGACGCTGGGCGGGAGGTAGCCGGGGATCAGCGTGGGCAGGCCGATGCCCAGATTGACGTAGGAGCCGTCGCCGAGTTCGGCGGCGGCGCGGGCGGCCATCTGGTCGCGGGTCCAGGACATCAGGAACGCACCGTCCTCTTCTCGATGGGCTTGTTGGTGGCCTGCTCGGGGGTGAGCGTGACGATCCGCTGTACGTAGATGCCGGGCAGGTGCACCTGGTCGGGGGCGAGTTCGCCGGGCTCGACGAGCTCCTCGACCTCAGCGATCGTGATGCGCCCGGCCATGGCGGCGAGGGGATTGAAGTTGGCGGCGGCGTGCCGGAAGACGAGGTTGCCGTGGCGGTCGCCGCGCCAGGCGCGTACGAGGGCGAAGTCGGTGGTGATGCCGTGTTCCAGGACGTACGGGCGGCCTCCGAACTCCCGGGTCTCCTTGGGCGGTGAGGAGACGGCCACTTCGCCTCCATCGGGCGCGTACCGCCAGGGCAGGCCGCCCTGGGCCACCTGGGTGCCGACGCCGGCCGGGGTGTAGAAGGCGGGGATGCCGGCGCCGCCGGCGCGCAGCCGTTCGGCGAGCGTGCCTTGCGGGGTCAGTTCCACCTCCAGCTCGCCGCCCAGGTACTGGCGGGCGAACTCCTTGTTCTCGCCGACGTAGGAGCCGGTGACGCGGGCGATGCGGCCCGCGGCGAGCAGGACGCCCAGACCGCGGCCGTCCACACCACAGTTGTTGGACACAACCTCCAGTCCGGTCGTGCCCTGCTCGTACACGGCGTCGATGAGGACGGCGGGGACACCGGAGAGGCCGAAGCCGCCGACGGCGAGCGAAGCACCGTCGGGGATGCCGGCCACCGCCTCGGCGGCGCTGCCGCAGACCTTGTTCACGTACTTGGTTCCTTCCGGGATGCGTTCGGGCACAGGTGGTTCAGGCGGTGGCGCCAGGCAGGCCCGCGGACCACCCGCCGTCGACGACGAGGTGGGTGCCGGTGATGTAAGCGGACTCTTCAGAGGTCAAAAAGACGGCCGCGTTCATGACGTCCTCCGGGGTGCCCAACCGGCCAAGCGGGACGTGGCGGGCGATGTCGTACATCGGGTGGTCGTCGGCGAGCAGGGTGGCGCGGGAGCCATCGGTGTTGATCATTACGGGGCTGACGCAGTTGACCCGGACACCGTGCGGGCCCCCCTCCGCGGCGAGCTGCTGGGTCAGCGCGATCACTGCGCCCTTGCGAGCCGGCGGCGCGGTGCGCGGGCTGGTGGGGGAGCCGCTCGGACCGGAGGTCGAACTGACCATCACTACGCAGCCGCGGCTGCGGACCAGGTGCGGCCAGGCGGCTTGGACCATCAGCCGCGCCGAGTCCGGCTCGGCGCGCACGGTGGACGCGAAGTCCTCGTAGAACTGCGGCTCGATCACCTCGGAGCGGACGGCACCGGCGTTGGCGTAGACGATGTCGACGCCGCCGAACGCGTCCACGGCGGCCTTGGTCCAGGACCGCACGGAGTCCTTGTCGGTGACGTCCAGCGGGCCCGGCGTGAGGATGGTGCCGCCCTCGCGGGCGACGAGCCGCTGGGTCTGAAGGGCCTCCTCGTGCAGCAGGTCGCCGCCGACGACCAGGGCACCCCTCGGCGGCGAACCGCAGGGCTGCCGCCCGGCCCTGGCCCCTGGCGGTGCCGGGAATCAGGGCTACCTTGCCGTCGAGCCGCTTCATCCGCGGGCCTCGGTGAGCACGGCGTCGGATACGGACTTGACCCCGCCGTGCGCGGTCAGGCCGCCATCCACGGGGATCTCCGCACCGGTTATGAACGACGACTCGTCCGACAGCAGGAACACGACCAGCGGCGCCACCTCATCGACCGTGCCGGTGCGCCCGAGCGGGGTCTCCCGGAGGTTGGCCTCGCGGAACGCGGGGGCGGCGGAGGCCGTCATCTCGGTCTCGATGTAGCCGGGGTGGACGGTGTTGACGCGGATGCCGCGCGGGCCGAGTTCAAGCGCAGCGGTCTTCGACAGGCCTCTCAGCCCCCACTTGCTTGTGGTGTACGCGACCGGGTAGTGCGCGGTGAGCGCGGCCGAGGATCCGACGTTGACGATCGAGGAGCCGGGCGGCATCAGCGGGCTCAGGTGCTGGATGCCGAGCAGCGGACCGGTCACGTTGACGGAGTGCACCCGCTCGAAATCCTCGGCCCGCACGTCACCGACCCGGGCCCGCCAGGTGACGCCGGCATTGTTCACCAGGCCGTGCACCTGCCCGTACGCCGCCCGCAGCTCGGCGGCCAGTGCGGCCCACTCCTCGCTACTGCTGACGTCGAGGCGGCTGCACTTTCCGTCCGGGGTCACGTCGGTGGCGATGACCCGGGCGCCCTCGCGGGTGAGGGCTTCGGCCTCGGCGGCGCCCTGGCCCCGGGCTGCGCCCGTGACGACGACGACCTTGCCGAGCAGCCGCTTGGGGTGCAGGTCGCTCACGGCCGCTCCCGGCTGCGGCGCCGGCCGGTCGGCAGGAATACGGGCTCGGGGCCGGGGACGACGGTGTTCGTCAGGGTGCCGATGCCCTCCACCGTGAGGGTGACGGTGTCGCCCCGCTTCAGCGGCGGCGGGGTCTGCTCGCCGCGTCGGCCCCACAGTTCGGCCAGGCAGCCACCGTTGCCGCAGGTCCCCGAGCCGAGGACGTCACCCGGGATGACGCGGGTGCCGCGGGAGGCGTAGGCGGTCATCTCCTCGAAGGTCCAGCTCATGTTGGACAGCAGGTCCTCGCCGACCGTCTCGCCGTTGACCTCGGCGGTGAGGGCCAGACGCAGGAAGCCGTCGGTGTCCCGGTAGGGCTCCAGCTCGTCGGCGGTGACCAGGTACGGACCGAGGGTCGTGGCGGTGTCTTTGCCCTTGCAGGGGCCGAGGCCGACCGTCATCTCGGTGCCCTGCAGGTCGCGCGCGGACCAGTCGTTGAACACGGTGTAGCCGACGATGTGGTCGCGGGCCTGCTCGGGGGTGAGGTCGCGGCCTTCCCGGCCGATGACAGCGCCCACCTCGAGCTCGAAGTCCAGCACGGCCGAACCGGGCGGTACCGGGATGTCGTCGCCGTGGCCGTAGACGGCGTGCGGGTTGGTGAAGTAGAAGGTCGGAGCCGCGTACCACTGCTCGGGGACCCCGGTGACGCCGTTGATCGAGCGTCGCACGCCCTCGACGTGTTCCTCGAAGGTGACGAAGTCCCGGACCGACGCCGGCTGCAGTGGGGGCAGCAGCTGTACTTCGGAGACGTGGGGGCCGTGCGGGACGTCGAGGGCGGCCCGGCCGGCGGCGAGCAGTCCGGGCAGTCCGTCGGCCTGCGCGAGCAGGTTGGCGAGTGCGGTGACTTCGGGCAGCGGGTAGAGGGTGCCGTCGCCCTCGACGACGGCCACGCGGTGGCGGTGGTGGTGTTCGTAGGCGGCGAAACGCATGGTGCGGCTCCTGAGGGAGGGGTCAGGCGAGGGGGATGCGCATGAGGTCGTGGCCCACGGTGAGGTGGCCCCGGTAGCCGGCCGCGCGGGCGGAGCTGCGGGCGGCCGCAGCCCACTCGCGGTCGGGGAACTGGGTCGGGTCGGCCGGCGCGAGGTGGCTGAGGACAACCCGGCGGGCTTCCGCGGCGGCGGCGATTTCGCCGACCTCGGAAATGTCGGTGTGGACCTCGCGCATGTGGTCGACGAGGCGGGCGGGCATGCCCTGCTCCTCGAACCACGTGGCATCGACGGCCTCGTGGACCAGCAGGTCGCAGCCGCGGGCCAGCGCGACGAGGTCGTCGCTGCGGCTGGTGTCGCCGGAGAAGACGACGGAGCCGTCCGCGGTGTCGAACCGGTAAGCGTACGAGGGGGACATGTTGCCGTGCGGGACTCTGGTCGCCGTCACCTTCACGGTGGCGGTCTCCAGGACGGTCACCACCGTGCCGGGCCGCGCCGGCAGCTCGGTCACGTCCAGCATGGAGACGGGGTCGATACCGAAGCCCTCGGCGACGAAGGCGTTGGTGGAGGCGGCGAAGGTGGCGTTGGCGCGCCGGGTGGTCTCGACTACGCCCGGCGCGGGCTGCCCGGGGGTGACGGGACCAGCGGTGACCGTGTCGCTCGGCCCCGGACCCCACACGCGCACGGTGCCGCCGAGTCCGGTCTGGGGCGGCAGCACGCCGGCGCACAGCAGCGGGAAGTCGAAGTAGTCCACGATGTGGTCGGCGTGGAGGTGGGTGAGGAAGATTCCCTTGAGCGACGGCATCGACAGCCCCGCCCGCAGGTACTGGGTCACCGCGCCCCGGCCGCAGTCCACCAGGTAGGTGTCGCTGCCGACGGTCACCGCGGAGGCGATGCCCATGCGCTCGCCGTACGGCGGGGGGCCGCCCGCCGTGCCCAGCAGGTGCACCACCGTGCCCGGGCTCGGCCGGGATTTGTCCCGCGCCTCGGCGGACTGCGGAGCGCCGGCGAAAGCGGTAGCGGCCGCGCCGCCGGCCAGCAGGCCGCGCCGGGACAGCGAGGGCGTACGAGAGGTCATCGGGCGGTTCCTTCGATCGTCGCTGACGTGGGAGCCGTGGGGGGAGGAGCGAGGCGGCGGGTCCGGGGACGCGGCGGCGCGAGTCAGGGCGTGGACGCGGCTGTCGCGTCCCCGGGGACTGGGTGCGAGATCAGACCGGCGGGGCGACGAAGACGCCGCGGTCGGGGTCGTTGAAGGACTCCTTGGCGACGAGTTCGTTCATGGGGTTGGCGGTGCCCCACTGGTCGGTGACCTCGGGCCGGGAGAAGTCGTAGACGTGCGGGTGCCAGGTGTCCTCGTCCAGGCACTCCAGCTCGGTGGTGTACTCGACGGTGTTGCCGTGCGGGTCGAGGAAGTACGTGAAGGTGTTGTCCCCGGCCATGTGCCGGCCCGGCCCCCAGATCTTCTTGAACCCGGCGCGGATGACGCGGCCGGAGCCACGCAGGTACTCGTCGATGCCGCGCATCTCGAAGGAGACGTGGTGCAGGGAGGTGTGTGGGCCCTTGGCCAGGGCCATGGAGTGGTGCTGGCTGGAGATCCGCAGGAAGTGCATGACCTCGCCCATGTGCGGCGAGCTGAGCGTGTCGGAGAGACGGAAGCCGAGGTGGGTCTCGTACCACTCCCGGGTGCGGTTCAGGTCGGGGGAGTTGAGGACGACGTGGGAGAGCTTGACCGGGATCGCCTCCTTCTCCTCGATCCTGCGGTGCCGGCGCACCTCGACGTCGGCGGAGACCTCGATGGTGCGGCCGTCGACGTCGAAGAAGCGGAAGCCGTACCCGCCGCCGGGGGTGTCGATCTTGCCCGGCTGGGTGATCAACTGGACGCCCCCGGCGAGCAGTCGTTCGGCGAGGGTGTCGACGTCGGCGGCGGACGCGGCGCCGTAGGAGACGAGGTCGAGGCGCTTCTCCTCGGCCTTGCGCAGCCGGACGACGTACTGCTCGGGGGAGCCCTCGGCGGCGAGGAAGGAGATCCCGGAGTCCTCGGCGACCTTGGTCAGGCCCCAGACACCGGCGTAGAAGTCGAGCTGCTTGTCGTAGTCGGGCACGGCGAGGTCGACGTGCCGCAGATGGGTGAGCAGACGCATGGTGTCAGTCCTTCCTCAGGAGTGCGGCCGCCGTGCCGCCGCGGACGGCGTCGAAGTCGGGCTGGGACAGGCGGGCGGCGCGCAGGAAACCGAGGGGGTCCTCGGTTCCCATGTCGAAGGGGAAGTCGGAGCCGAGCAGCACCCGGTCTGCGCCGGCCACCCGGATCAGCTCCCGCAGGACGTGCGGGTCGTGGACGAGGGAGTCGAAGTACAGCCGCCGCAGGTAGCTGCTGGGCAGGTGCGCGCAGCCCGCGCCCGCGTCGGAGCGGGCGGACCAGGCGTGGTCGGAGCGGCCGATGTGGGTGGGCAGGTAGCCGCCGCCGTGGGCGGCGACCATCTTCAGCGCGGGGTGCCGGTCGAGGACCCCGGAGAAGATCAGGTGGGAGAGGGCGACGGCGTTCTCGGTGGGCTGGCCGACGGTGTTCGACAGGTACCACTGGTCGAGCCGTTCGCCGAGTGTGCAGCCGAAGGGATGCAGGAAGACCAGCGCGCCCCTCTCCTCGGCCCGGGCCCAGAACGGTTCGTAGGCCGGGTCGGACAGCTCGCGTCCCGGGGCATGGCTGGAGATCTCCACCCCGGCCAGGCCCTGCTCCAGGGCGTGGTCCAGGGCGCGGACCACCTGCTCCGGGTGCTGCAGCGGCACCAGGCCGAGGCCGCGCAGCCGGTCGGGGGCGGCCGAACAGTGCGCCGCCGTCGTCTCGTTAGCCAGCCGGTACACCTTCTCGGCCGTGTCTTCGTCCGCCCAGTAGTGGTAGTGCGAGGGAGAGGGGCTGACCAGTTGGACGTCTACGCCCTGGGCGTCCATCGCGGCCAGGCGCACGGCCGGGTCGGTCAGCCTCGGTATGCGCTCGCGCACCATGGGGCCGCTGACGGCGAGGGCGGCGGAACCGTTGCGACGGGCGTCCAGGGCCCTGGCCTCGGCGTGTCCGGGCAAACCGGCGACAAGCGCCTCCACCTCGGGCAGCAGGACGTGGGCGTGCACGTCGATCGTGGGAGTGGGGGTCGGCGTGGTCACGGCAGCTCCCGGAGCATGGTCATCATGCGGCCCATCAAACCCGGCACGTCGGCGTCGCGTACCCCGTCGAGCTGCCACTGCCCGATCTGTACGGACGCCTCCACGACCGGGCGGACCCGGGCGATCCGCCGCTCGTAGTACGCCTGGAACAGTGCGTCGTTCCACTGGTCGGATGCGGTCAGCATCTGAGCGAGCACCCAGGCGTCTTCGAGGGACAGTGCGGCGCCCTGGGCGAGGGTGGGCGGGCAGCAGTGGGCGGCGTCACCGAGGAGGACGACGCGGCCGCGGTGCCAGGAGTCCTCGACCAGCAGCCGGTCGAACCAGGTGTAGTTGATCTTCGCCGGGTCGGTGATGTGCGCGGTGATCTCGGGCCAGAAGCCGCCGTAGTAGCGGGTCAGGCGGCGCATCTCGTCCGCGTACGACTCGGGCGGTATCCCGGCGCGGTCGCGGTTGGCCTCGACGACGTAGGCGTACAGGGTGGTCTCGCTGGTCGGGCAGTATCCGGCGATGTAGGCCGGGCCGCCGTAGGCGAGGTCGGTGCGGGTCACGCGGGCGGGGCGCGGGGCGGCGATGCGCCAGATGGCCATGCCGGTCGGTTCGGGCTTGTCCGTGATGCCGATCGCGGCGCGGGTGGCGGAGCCGAGGCCGTCGGCAGCGACCACCAGGTCGTAGTGGCCCTCGGCGCCGTCGCTGAAGCGTACGGAGACACCGTCCGCGTCCTGGTCCAGGATCTCCGCGGTGGTGCCCAGCCGGACCGACACGCCGCTGGCGCGCACCGCGTCGATGAGGATCTGCTGGAGCTGCGGCCGTTGCATGCCGACGGTGGCGGGCAGGTCGTCGCCGCCGGTGCGCAGGTCGTCCTGGACGTGCAGGACGGTGCCGTCGGGGGCGGTGATGCCGACCGAGCCGAAGCCGAAACCGGATGCCTGCACCTGTTCCCAGACGCCGAGTTCGCGCAGGACGCGCAGAGCGTTGCCCTGGAGGGTGATGCCGGAGCCGGCGGTGGCGTTCCAGTCGTCCTTGGCCTCGATGAGGTCCACCGCGTACCCGGCGCGGCGCAGCAGGATCGTCACGGCGTTGCCCGCCGCGCCGCCGCCGACGACGAGAACCGTGCGGGGTTGGGTCATGGGGAACTCCCTTGTTCCTCGGTCTACTTGACCGCGATCGGGTTGACGGGCGAACCGACGGCACCAGTGATGGGCAGCGGCGCCGCGGTAAGCCAGAAGTCGTACCGGCCGTCGTCGGCGCAGTCGTCGGCGAGCGCTTCGAGGTCCCACATCTCGCCGATGAGGAGACCGAGGTGGGGGATGGCGACTTGGTGCAGGGGCTGGAAGGCGTGCTCGAACTCGTTCGGGCGGACCTCGAAGCCCCAGGTGTCGGTGGCGATCGCGGCGATCTCGCTACCGTGCAGCCAGCCCGCCGTGGTGAACGACAGGCCGGGAGCGGGGCCGCCGGCGTAGTCGCCCCAGCCGTCGCGGCGGACGCGCGCGAGTTGCCCTGTGCGCACGAGCACGAGGTCACCGCGGCCGACCGCGACGTCCTGGGCATCGGCGGTCGCGGTCAGGTGCTCTTCGGTGATCGCGAAGCCGTCCGGCAGCTCCCCGTCCTCACCGACGACCCGGCCGACATCGAGGAGCACACCGCGTCCGGCGACATGTGCGGCCATGTGCTCGATGCCGGTGACCTGGTCGCCGTCGGAGGTGACGACCTGCTCGGAGGGGCGGCCGTTCCACGCCTTGCCGTGGTCGAAAATGTGGCCGAGCCCGTCCCACTGGGTGGAGCACTGCAACGGCATCGATATGACGTCGTCGGCGCCGCCGATGCCGTGCGGAAGGCCCTGATTGCCGAGGGCCGCGTCCGTGCCGGTGTCCAGCATCGTGTGCACCGGATTGGTGCGG
The DNA here is from genome assembly GCF_040704085.1 of Streptomyces sp. NPDC047841. NCBI lineage: Bacteria > Bacillati > Actinomycetota > Actinomycetes > Kitasatosporales > Streptomycetaceae > Streptomyces > Streptomyces sp. NPDC047841. The sequence goes on along the minus strand of NZ_JBEYRP010000032.1, from coordinate 46,200 downwards.
CGGCGCCAGCCCTTTTGCGGGCCGTCGATGTCGAAGCGCTGCGACAGGGAGAAACTCACGCCCCGGCGAATCAGCGCGGCGCCCTCACGGCGTTTCGCCTCGTCGAGGAAGTTGAGCGTGCCGAGCACGTCGTCTTCGCCCCAACGACTCCAGTTGGAGTACGCCTTCGCGGCGCGTGCTACGGACCCTTCGGGGTCGGTACGGTCCAGGGTCACTGTGCCGCCTCCGCCACACAGCGGGTGCGCTGGGCACCGAGCCCGGTGATCGTGGCGTCCATGACGTCGCCGTCCCGCAGCAGCCGGCCCCAGTGCATGCCGTTCCCTGCGGGCGAGCCAGTGAGTACCAGGTCCCCGGGCAGCAGCCGGGCGGTCTGCGACACATAGGAGACCATCCGCGCGACGTCGAAGATCATGTCCTTGGTGGATTCGTCCTGCATGGTCTCGCCGTTGAGCCGCAGCGTGAGGCGCAGGTCGTCCGGGTCCGCGATGGACGTGGCGGGCACTATCCAGGGGCCGAGTGGAGTGAAGCCGGGGGCGTTCGCGCTGCGCAGCCAGTCGGTCCCGATCTGCGGCATATCCCGGCGGAAGACAGTCGCCCGGTCGGTCAGGTCGTTGGCGATGGTGTAGCCGGCGACGTGGTCGAGGGCCTCCTCGACGGACACCCGGTGGGCCGGGCGGCCGATCACCGCGGCCAGTTCCAGTTCCCAGTCCGGCTTGTCGGCCCAGGCCGGCAGGACCACGTCGTCGTAGGGGCCGGTGATCGCGCTCGGCAGGCCGATGAACACGTACGGCAGGTCCTCGGCGGCCCGCCGGTCCATGATCTCCGCCGCCTCCGCGCGCCGCTCCTCCTCCGGCCGGTCGTCGCCCGGGGCCCGGTGCGCGATGTGCAGATCGATGACGTGCTGCCGGTAGTTGGCACCCGACTGGAACACCTGGCGCGGCTCGACCGGTGCGTGCACTTCGAACTCCGCCAGCGTCCCGCGTACGAGGGCGGCGGCGCCCGCAAGTGCGGTCAGCCGCGGCAGCACCGCGTCCCAGTCGTCCAGGACCCCCCGCACGGTCAGTGCGGCGTCGCCCAGAGCGGACCGCAGGTCGATCACCTGAGCGTCGGGAGTGACGAGAGCCGGGAAGGCGGGGCCCTCGGGAGCGGAAAGGGTGGCCAGGGCGAAGGGTCCGGCGAAGAGGGCGGACGCGGCTTCAGGTTTCACGGGCAGGTCCTCCTGATTGCGATGGCACTAATCTGGAGGCGCCACCCGCGATCAGGGAAATCGATTCCATGGATAACAGCCATCCACGCTCTAAATTTGCGCAGGTCATCGCCCGGAAAGCTAGGAAAACCGCCCGTGAATCTCAGTCGCCTCGACCTCAACCTCGTCGTCGCCCTGCGCGCCCTGCTGGAGGAGCGCAACGTGACCCGCGCCGGGCAGCGCGTCGGGCTCAGCCAGCCGGCGATGAGCGCGGCGCTCTCCCGCCTGCGCCGGCACTTCGACGACGACCTGCTGGCCCGGGTCGGCGGCCACTACGAACTCACCGCCCTCGGACAGGTCCTCCTCGATCGCGCATCCACCGCCTATGACCTGCTGGAACGCCTGTTCGCAAGCCAGGCGGACTTCGACCCGGCCACGGAGAGCCGTGAGTTCAAAATCGTGGCCTCCGACTACGCCGTCGCCGTCTTCGGTGCCGAACTCGCCCGGGTCGTCCACCAGGAGGCCCCCGGCATCCGCCTGCGTTTCGCCCAGACGCCGACCACCGTGGTGGACGCGACGGACGCCCTGCTGAGCACCACCGACGGCCTGTTCATGCCGCACGGCGTCATCAGCGACTTTCCCGCCACCGACCTCTACCAGGACCGATGGGTCTTCCTCGTCGCCGACGACCACCCGAGCGTCGAGGACCGGCTGACCCGGGAGGATCTGGCCCGGCTGCCCTGGGTCACCTACCAGCGCACGTACGACGCCCCGGCCGTCCGCCAACTCGGCATGCTCGGCATCGAGCCCCGCGTGGAGGTCTCCGTGGACAGCTTCCAGATCATGCCGCTGCTGGTCAGCGGAACCCGGCGTATCGCCCTCGTCCAGGCCCGCCTCGCCCGGCTCCTCGCGCCGCTCGCCGCCGTACGCGTGGTGGAGCCGCCCTACGAGGCGGTGCCGCTGCGCGAGGCGTTGTGGTGGCACCCGGTGCACACCCACGACGCGGCCCACATCTGGCTGCGGGAGACCGCCGCGCGGGTCGGCAGACGGATGGCCGACGCGCCCGGCGGATGAGCGAGGCCCACCGCACGCGCACACGGGACGTCATCCACGGGACTGATGGAATCCATCCGCAACCTGAATGACGGCAGGGGTGGGCAGGACGCCGGGCAGGACGCATGCTCGGACGGGGCCCGGCGGTGCGTTCCCACCCGACGTCCCCCTGCGACAGCCGGATGATCCTCGCCTACGGGGTCGATCTCCCGTACCGCCAGCCGGAGCTCCGCCATGCCCGTCCCCCCTGCCGTGCCCATCATCGGTCCCGCACCCGTTCCCCACGGGTGTGGGCGGACCCGGTCAGCGCGCGGGTGCCGCCATGGTCGACCGGCGTATGACCAGTTCGGGTTGCAGTACGACGTGGCTGTGCGTGTGCCCGGTTCCGCGGGCCGTGTCCTCGACGAGCAGCCGGCCGGCCCGCCGTCCCATGGCGGATGCCGGTCGTCGCACCGAGGTGAGCGGTACCACGGCCGACGCTGCGAACTCGATGTCGTCGTAGCCCACCACGGCGATGTCGTCCGGCACCCTCAGCCCTGCCTCGTACAGCGCCTGGAGCATGCCCAGGGCGAGCAGGTCGTTGGCGCAGAAGACCGCGGTCGGACGGTCGGGCAGGCCGAGTACACGGTGCCCGGCGTCCCGTCCGGCGTCCACGGTCAGGCCGGCGCAGGGCAGTTCCCGCAGGGCGCTCGCCGCGACGCCCGCCTCGCCGAGGGCGCTGAGTGCCCCGGCGCGGCGGTCCCGGACCTGCTGGAGGCGGTCGGGGCCGCTGACGTAGACGAGGGAGCGGTGTCCGCGCTCGAGGAGGTGGCGGATGGCCGCGCGGCCTCCCGCCAGGTTGTCGATCCCGACGGAGCAGGTGCCGGGCTGCGGTGCGTTCTGGTCCGCCATGACGTACGGGACCGCGTTGCGGCGGAAGGCCGCCGCGGTGCGTCCGGCGCCCTCCCCGGACGTCAGTACGGCGCCGCGGACCTGGTGGGACGTGATGAGCGACAGGTGCCGTGCCGCCTCGGCGGGCCGGTGGGCGCCGATGCACACCATGATGCCCAGGTCCGCCTCACGGGCTGCCTCCTCCACACCAGAGGCCAGCGCGGTGAAGAACGGGTTGGCGAGGTCGTGGACCAGGACGGCCAGCACACGCGAAGCCCAGCCGCGCAACTGGCGGGCGCCTTCTGCGCGTACGTATCCCAGCGAGTCGATCACCTCAAGGACGCGCGAGCGGGTGGACTCGGCCACGATCTCCGGACGGTTGAGGACATTGGAGACGGTGCCCAGAGACACACCCGCCTCACGGGCCACGTCCTTGATGCCGACACGGCGGACCCGGCCCCGGCCGGCACCCGCCTCGGAGGCGAAGAGTTCCCGTGCGCCGGGTACGGCAGCGGCACCGGGTGTCCGTGGGTCCATGGCCTATCGGGCCCGCGGTCCGGCCGTGCTGCGGCGCACGACGAGCCGTGGTGTCATCGTGGTCCGCATGGCCCTGTCCCGCCGGCCTTCCACTCGTTCGATGAGCATGCGGGCGGCGGTGGCGCCCATGGTGTGCCCGGCTTGGTCGACGCTGGTCAGCTGGACGGGGGCGAGCGCGGCGAGCGCGGTGTTGTTGTAGCCGACGAGGGACAGGTCGTCCGGGATGCGCAGGCCCAGTTCGTGGGCGGCTCGGTAGATGCCCAGGGCGGCGACGTCGGCACCGGTCATGACGGCGGTCGGCGGACGTTCGGCGGTCAGCAGGGACATGCCGGCCTTGAAGCCGCCCTCGTCGGAATAGGCGGCGTGGTGCACACGCGTGTGCCCGGCGAGGCCGTGGGTTTCCATGGCGGCGAGGTATCCCTCGGTCAGCACTGTCTCGGGAGGGCGTTTCCACCGGTTGGCCTTAGTGGTGCCCTGGGCGGAGACCAGGGCGATGTCGCGATGGCCGAGGCCGACCAGGTGGTCCACGACCAAGCCGGCGCCGATGTCGTCGGCGTCCACGACCGAGTCGTGCGTGTCGGCGGTGTCGTGGTGGCCGATGACCACGGTGGGTGTCGATGCCGCTGTGGCGAGCACCTCGTCGCGGGCGGTTCCCGGCGCGATGAGGATCAGCCCGTCCATCTGACGGTCCACCAGGGAGCGAACAGTCTTGGCCTGTTCCTCCGGGTCGAAGCCGGCGGCGCCGATGAGCACGGTGTACTCGCTGTCGCGGAGTTCGTCGCGGATGCCGTCGAGGATGTCCGCGAAGAACGCGTTGCGGACGTTGTCGAGCAGCACACCGATCGTGTACGTCCGGCCCCGCAGACCGCGCGCCGCAGCGTGCGGACGGTAGCCCAGCTCCGCGATCGCCGCCTGGACCTTCTCCCGCATGGCCGGACTCACACCGTAGGCGTTGCGCAAGACCTTGGAGACGGCGGCGACGGACACACCGGCATGCCGGGCCACATCGGTGATGGTCACGCGTTTGCTGCGGCGAGGCTCCCCGGCCCGGTCCATCATCCACACTCCGGCTCTCGTAGGCGTAGGTATAACGGTCTACACGCTCCCCCCGGGGCGACGTCAAGTCGTCCACCACATCACCGCGTCGTTACAGCGCCGTGTCTTGACGGCGAGAAGAGGGGCGTGCAGGGTGTTGCCCAATCGAAGTAGAGAACGTTCTACACAGTGATCGGATGCGACCCACTCGTGGGTCTGCCGCGTCGTCCGCCCTTCGCCCGGAGCTGTGCACTCGCCCCGGAGTCACTCGTCAGCCCCTTCTCCATCCAGCCCCTGGAGCTCCCCGTGTCCCCTCGCACGTCCCGTCCACGCCGCGCACGCCTGGCCTTGCTCACGTCCGGCACCGCCTCGCTGGCCCTCCTCGCCACCGCCTGCGGCGGCAGCGGTGGCGGCACCTCGGCCGCGCCCAAGGAGTTCAGCTACCTGAGCGTCACCGAGAACACGACCGTCAAGACCGGGCTAACGACACTGTCCACGGGGGCGTGCAAGAGCGCGAACGACGCGCTGCCGCTGAAGGTGGAGACCGTGCCGCAGGCGAGCCTGGACCAGAAGCTCCAGTTGCTGGCCGGCCAGAACGCCCTGCCGGTCCAGTTCGCGGCGGGCAACGCCCCGGCCCTCACCCAGCAGCTGGCGAAGTCGGGCAAGGTGGCCGACCTAGAGGCGAAGCTGAAGGAGCTGGGCGTCTACGACCAGCTTCAGCCGGCCGCCGTATCGACGATCAAGGCGCTGTACGGCGGCAAGCTGGAGGTCCTGCCGTACGAGTACAACATCGAGGGGATCTTCTACAACAAGAAGCTGTTCCAGGACAGCGGCCTGAAGGTGCCCGGCACCTGGGGCGAGTTGGTGTCGGCCGCGGCGAAGCTGGAGACGAAGGGCGTCCAGCCGTTCTCCGCCTCCGGACAGCAGGGCTGGCCGCTGACCCGCATGATCAGCGGCTACCTCTACCGCAGCCTCGGCCCTGACGCGTTGCAGAAGGTGGCCGACGGCAAAGCGAAGCTGACCGACCCGCAGTACGTGAAGGCCGCCGAGGAGGTCGCCGCGCTCGGCAAGAAGGGCTACTTCGGCAAGGGCGTCGGCTCCATCGACTACGACACCGCGATGAACCAGTTCCTCACCGGCAAGGCCGCCATGTTCTACATGGGCAGCTGGGCGCTGGCGAACATCGCCGACGCCAAGCAGAACAAGGTCGGTGCCGAGAACGTCGGCTTCATGCCGTTCCCGGCCGTGGCGGGCGGCAAGGGCTCGATCGACCAGTACCCCTCCAACGTCGGCCTCGGCATCACCCTCAACGCCAAGTCCTTCGACAAGAAGACCGGCGACTGGGTCACCTGCATCGCGAAGAACTACGGCAGCACGGCCCTGAAGGACCACGGCTCCATCTCCGGCTTCAAGGTCAACACCAAGGTGGAGGACGCCAACGCGGTCACCACCCAGGTCCGCGACACCATCAGCACCTCGAAGCGGAACGTGCTCTGGTTCGAGGCCCTGTTCAGCACCAAGGCCACCACCGTCAGCCAGACCAACGCGGCGAGCCTGGTCAACGGCAGCATGAGCCCCGAGCAGTTCATGCGGACCGTCCAGGACGCGCTGGCCGCCCAGTAGCCGGGCCGGGGGCGGTCGCTCGGCCCTCCTGACGATGCCGTGCGCTCCGCCCCCGCCCTCCCAACGGAAAGTGGACCCCTCCCATGCACCGCGTACTCGGTGACCGCAGGGCCGTCGCGCTCCTGCTCGGTCCCGCGCTCCTCGTCTACTCCCTGATCATGCTCGTCCCGATGGTGTGGTCGCTCGGCTACTCCTTCACCAAGGGCAACACCATCGACGGCTTCACCGGCAACGGCGTCGCCAACTTCTCCCGCGTGCTGCACGATCCCGCCGTCCACGACGCCCTGTGGTTCACCCTCAAGTACGCCGTCGTGGTCACCGCCGGGCAGGTCGTCGCCGGCTACCTGCTGGCGCTGCTGTACGTGTTCTTCCTCAAGCGGGCCTCGGCACTGATCCGCACGCTGGTGTTCTTCCCCGTGGTGCTGCCCACGGTCGCCGTCGGCCTGCTCTTCCAGAAGTTCTTCCAGGTCGCACCACAGACAGGACCGGTCAACTCCCTGCTGAACGCCGTCGGCCTGGGCTCCATCGACTTCTTCGGCAGCGCGGGCAGCGCCTTCTGGGTCCTGATCGTCATGGACATCTGGCGTTCCATGGGCTTCTACGCCGTGCTGCTCTTCGCCGGCCTGGTCGACATCCCCGACGAGGTCCTGGAGTCCGCCCGGCTGGACGGGGCGACAGGGCTCAGGCTGGTCCGCCACATAGTGCTGCCCCTGTCCCTGCCCGTGCTGATGTCCTCGCTGATCTTCAGCATCAACGGCACGCTCAAAGTCTTCGACTCCATCGTGGCGCTGACCAACGGCGGGCCCGGCAACGGCACGACCCCGCTGACCCTGTACATGTTCCAGACGTCGTTCACCTACAGCGACTACGGCTACGGCAGCACCATCGCCCTGATGCTCACCGTCGTCTGCCTGCTGGTGAGCCTGGTCGTCTACCGCGTCTCGCGGCGCGACCTCACGGAGGGCTGATCACTGTGGCCACCATCGACACCGCTGTGAAAACTTCCGTGAGGAGCACGAGCACCCCGCCGGCGAAAATCCCGCCTGCCCGTGCCGGCCGACTGTGGGTGAAGATCGTCGTCACGCTGCTGCTGGTCGTCGAGATCTACCCGCTGGTCTGGATGTTCCTGACCTCGCTGAAGTCCAACGACGACTACCTCAACCACTCCACCTGGAGCCTGCCCACCACCTGGGAGTGGGGCAACTACGGCCAGGCGTGGACCACCGGCCACATCGGCCTGTACGTCCAGAACAGCCTCCTCGCCGTCCTCCCGGCGCTCGCGCTGATGCTGCTGCTCGGCACCGCCGCCGGCTTCGCCCTGCAGATCATGGTGTGGAAGGGCCGCAGCCTGACCCTGCTGGTCTTCCTCGCGGGCATGATGGTCCCGCCGCAGATGATCCTGCTGCCGCTGTTCACCGTGTACTTCCAGACCGGCCTGTCCGGCACCCTGTGGCCGCTCATCCTGACCTACACCGGCACCGGCCTGCCCCTGACGGTCTTCATGATGGCCACCTACTACCGCAGCGTCCCGCGGGAGCTGTTCGAGGCGGCCACCATCGACGGCGCCGGCATCCTGCGCGCCTTCTGGACCATCAGCGTGCCCATGGTGCGCAACGCGCTCCTGACCGTGGGCCTGGTGCAGTTCTTCTTCATCTGGAACGACCTGCTCATCGCGCTGACCTTCACCAATGACCAGGACCTGCGCACCATTCAGGTCGGCCTGCTCAACTTCACCGGCGACTTCGGCGCCACCCAGTACGGCCCGCTGTTCGCCGCGATCTGCATCAACGTCTTCGGCACCCTCCTGATCTACCTGTTCCTCAACCAGAAGGTCATGAAGGGCCTCACCTCCGGAGCGGTCAAGGGCTGAGCGCACGATTCCCCGACCCCGCACACGTGATACGAAAGGTCCCCTTTGCTCCCCCTTCAGCCTTCCCCGGTGTCCTTCGAACACCTCCCGGACGGCCTCGGCATCGGCGTCCCCGCCCCCCGCCTCACCTGGACACTCCCTCCCGGCACCGGCCGTCAGGTGGCGTACGAGCTGGGACTCGAGCGCTGCGGCACTGTGCACCGCACCGGCCGCGTCGACAGCGCCGAGCAGATCCTGGTGCCCTGGCCCGGCGAACCACTGACCTCCCGTGAGCGCGTCACCGTCCGGGTCCGCGTCTGGGCCGCAGGCGCTGCCGGGCCGTCCGGCTGGAGCGAGCCGAGCACCGTCGAGGCCGGGCTGCTGGACCCCGCCCACTGGTCGGCGGTTCCCGTCGGCGCCGGCTGGGACGAGGACCCGAAGGCCGACCGCCGCCCGGCCCGAGTCCGCAAGAACTTCCGCCTCGACCGCCCGGTGATCCGCGCCCGCCTGTACGTCACCGCGCACGGCCTGTACGAGGTCGAGATCAACGGCCGCCGCGTCGGTGACGAGATCCTCGCCCCGGGCTGGACGGTCTACCCGCATCGCCTGCGCTACCGCACCCACGACGTCACCGGCCACCTCGCCGAGGGCGTCAACACCATCGGCGCCTGGCTCGGTGACGGCTGGTACCGCGGCCGGTACGGCTTCGACGGCGGCACCCGCAACATCTACGGCACCGACCAGTGCCTCATCGCCCAACTCGAAGTGACGTACCACGACGGCACCACCGTCACCGTCGCCACCGACGGGACGTGGACCGCCGCACCCGGTCCGATCCTCACCAGCGGCCTGTACGAAGGAGAGACCTTCGACGCCCGCCTGCACGATCCCCACTGGGCCACGCCCGACGCGCCCGGCACGGACTGGACGCCCGTGCGCGTCCACGCCCGGGACCCGCGCACCCTCGCCGCTCCGCAGGGCCCGCCGGTGCGCCGCACCGAGGAGATCGCCCCGGTCACCGTGACCCGCAAGGACGACGGCCGTCACCTGATCGACTTCGGCCAGAACCTCGTCGGCCGCCTGCGTATCACGGTCGACGGCCCCGCCGGCACCACCGTCACCCTGCGACACGCTGAGGTCCTCCAGGACGGCGAACTGGCCACCCGCCCGCTCAGGGAGGCCCACGCCACCGACGCGCTGATCCTCGCCGGGAACGGACCGTTCACCTGGGAACCCCGCTTCACCCTGCACGGCTTCCGCTACGCCGAGATCACCGGCTGGCCGGGCGACTTCCATGCCGACGCGGTGACCGCCCAGGTCCACCACACGGACATGCACCGCACGGGCTGGTTCGAGTGCAGCGACCCCCTGATCAGCCGGCTCCACGACAACGTCGTCTGGAGCATGCGCGGCAACTTCGTCGACATCCCCACCGACTGCCCCCAGCGCGACGAACGCCTCGGCTGGACCGGCGACATCCAGGTCTTCGCCCCCACCGCGAGCTACCTCTACGACTGCGCCGGCATGCTCGACTCCTGGCTCACCGACGTCGGCTTGGAGCAACTGCCCGACGGCACCGTCCCCTGGTACGTCCCCGTCATCCCCGGCGAGCCGATGTGGACGCCGATCCAGCCCGGCGCCGCCTGGGGCGACGTCGCCACCCTCACCCCGTGGACTCTGTACCGGCGCTTCGGCGACCTGGAAATCCTGCGCCGCCACTACCCTACGGCCAAAGCATGGGTGGACCTCGTCGAACGACTCGCCGGCCCCGGCCGTCTCTGGGACACGGGATTCCAGCTGGGCGACTGGCTCGACCCCGCCGCCCCGCCCGACGACCCGGCGGCCGGCCGCACTGACCGTTACCTCGTGGCCACCGCCTACTTCGCGCACTCGTCCCGCCACCTCGCCCTGACCGCGGACCGGCTGGGCAAGAAGGAGGACGCCGAGCGGTACGCACAACTCGCCGACGAGGTGACGGCCGCCTTCCGGCAGCGCTATGTGAGCCCCAGCGGCCACATGACGAGCGACAGCCCCACCGCCTACGCACTGGGCATCGCCTTCGGCCTCCTCACCGAGGAGCAGCGCCGTGCGGCGGGCGACCGGCTCGCCGAACTGGTCCTCGCCGACAAGGCCCGCATAGCCACCGGTTTCGTCGGGACCCCGCTGATCTGCGACGCCCTCACAGACACCGGGCACCTCGACGTCGCCTACCGCCTGCTCACCCAGACGGAGTGTCCCTCCTGGCTCTACACGGTCAAGCAAGGGGCGACCACCATCTGGGAACGCTGGGACAGCCTCCGCCCGGACGGTACGTTGAACCCGGGCGGCATGACGTCCTTCAACCACTACGCCCTGGGAGCCGTCGCTGACTGGCTGCACCGCGTCGTCGGCGGTGTCGCCGAGTCCGCCCCCGGCTACCGGCAGATCCTCTTCCAGCCCCGTCCCGGCGGCGGCATCACCTGGGCCCGGACCCGGCACGAGACACCGTACGGAGCGACGGAGCTGTCGTGGGAACTGGCCGACGTAGGCCGGATACGAGCCCGTGCTGTCGTACCCGACGGGTGTTCCGGCATCGTCCGGTTCCCTCAATGCCCACCTGTGACAGTGGGGCCAGGAGTACATGAACTCGACTCATGGGAACTCATGGCGAAATCGACATAATCTCTCTTCGTGCGCTTCGAGCAGCCCGGCAGGTATCTCAGTTGCCTGCCGGGCTGGTCCTTTTCAAGTCATGTGCGGCCGTCTCCATTCGTGGCTTCAATGGTCTCCATTGATATGACTGATGGCGGCGGCGAGTGGTTGCCGGATTGCATTGAAATCCTTCGCCGGATTTCAATTCGACGCCGAGTTTTGCCTGCTCAGAAGGTTTTTCATTCTGTCGCGACTGAAGGGGTTGACCTGAAGAGTCCCGACCCCTAGCTTTTCGGTTCAACAAGCGGAAGCAGCATGGAAGCCTTCCTCTTTCACTGGCGTCGACTGCCCTGGGACGGCAGTGCGTGACCGGTGATGCCAGAAATCCGATGGATTGCCCCCGCCAGCACCCGGGGCCGGTCGTGTGCCCGACTCCTCGCCCGGCCCCTTCCGTAAGCGCCCGTAGTAAGGTCCCTTCCCCCTTTTTTTCGGAGAGCCGCCGTGAAAAGAAGAGCCTTCCTGTCCGCTGCCACCTTCACCGCCCTGACCATGAGCATGGCCCCCCTGGTGACCAAGGCGGCAGCCGCCACCACCGCACCGCAGGACCAAGCCGACGCGATGCTCGCCCGGATGACGGCGGCCGAGAAGGAGGCGCTCGTCCGGTGCGACTTCGCCGCCGTCGCTCACCTGGGCATCCCGGTACTGACGATGGTGGACGCCTCCGCCGGCCTGCGCGGTGAACAAGGTGTGACCGCCTTCCCCGTACCGGTCGCCCAGGCGGCGACCTTCGACGAGGACCTCGCAGGCCGGCTCGGCACCGCGATCGGCGCCGAGGGCCGGGCCAAGGGCTACAACAACCTCCTCGGTCCCACCGTCGACCTCGCCCGGACCTGGCACTCCGGCCGACAGGCCGAAGGCATGGGGGAGGACCCACTGCTCGCCGGCCGGATGGGCGCTGCCCTCACCACCGGCATCCAGAGCCAGAACGTCGCGGCCACCGTCAAGCACTTCGCCGCTTACACCCAGGAGACGAACCGCTTCTCCACCGACACCAAGGTCTCCGACCGCGCCCTGCACGAGATCTACGAAGCGCCGTTCCGGCATGTGATCGCCGCCGCTCCGACCACCTCGGTGATGATGGCCTACCCGAAGATCAACGGAACCTTCGCGACCCAGAGCCCCAGCCTCTTCGACGACCTGAAGAAGAGCATCGGACTGCAGGGCTACGCGGTTCCCGACTTCTGGGCGGGAGACGACCAGGTCGCCGCCGCGCGGGCCGGCATGGACCTCGCCGGACTCGGCCCCTCCGCGGTCAAGATCCCCGCCGGCGCGCTCACGGGCGGCGCCATACCGAGCAGCCGACTGGACGACGCGGCCCGCCGCATCCTCGTCACGATGTACGCCAACGGCCTTTTCGACCACCCTCTACCCACGCCCGCGTCCAACGTCAGCACGCCGGCGCATCAGGACCTCGCCCATGAGGCCGCCGTCGCCTCCCTGGTGCTCCTGGCCAACCGCTCCGCATCGCTGCCCCTGCCGGCCGGCCTCAAATCCCTGGCCGTCATCGGACCGGCAGGCACGGACGCCTTCACCGGTGTGGCCGGTTCCAGCTATGTGGACCCCGGAACCTGGACGACGCCGCTGGACGCCATCCGCGCACGAGCCGGCAGCGGCGTGAACGTCAGGTACGCACAGGGCACCAAGGGAGACGTGCCCCTGACCACGGTCCCCTCCGCCGTGCTGCGCACCAGCTCCGGCACCACCGGACTGACCGGCGCCTACTACTCCGGTGCCGACGCCTCCGGCACACCCCTCATCACCCGGACCGACACAACCGTCGACTTCACCTCCGCCCCGGTGGACGGACTGCCGGACGTGTGGTCGGCGAAGTGGAGCGGCACGCTGGTACCGACCACCACCGGTTTGCACCGCTTCTCCCTGCTGCCCGCCGGAACCGCCACCCTGAAGATCGACGGCACCACGGTCGTCTCCGGCAGCCGGCACGGCCGCCGATTCTTCCTCGGCCCCTACGACTACCCCCTCCAGGGGACGGCCCAGCTGACCGCTGGACGCGCCGTCACCATCGAGCTGACCTACACCAACGCCACCACCGACGCCGGTACCTGCGGTCTCACCTTCGGATGGCAGCCCGACTCCCTCATCCCCGCCGCCGTCGACACCGCGCGCGCCGCCGACGCCGCCGTCGTCTTCGTCAACCGGATCGCTGGCGAGGACATGGACCATGAGGCACTCGGCCTGCCCGGCGACCAGGACCAGCTCATCACCGCCGTGGCCGCGGCCAACCCGCGCACCGTGGTGGTCCTCAACACCGACGGTCCCGTGGCCATGCCCTGGCTGGGTGACGTCGAAGCCGTGCTCCAGGCATGGTACGGCGGGCGTGGCATGGGCACCGCGCTTGCGGCAGTCCTCTTCGGAGACAGCGATCCCTCGGGCCGCCTGCCCCTGACCTTCCCCGCCGACGCGACTCAGGGACCTGGCACCACACCGGCGACCTACCCCGGCAGCAAGGGCACCGTCTCCTACGACGAGGGCGTCGCCGTCGGCTACCGCTACTACGACAGCAAGGGCCAGCAACCACGCTTCCCCTTCGGCCACGGCCTGTCCTACGCCACCTTCACCCACGGCTCCCTCGAGGCCACCTACGACACGTCCGCCAAGAGCGTGACGCTGGGCGTGACCGTCACCAACACCGGCACCCGCAAGGGCACGGAAGTCGTACAGATCTACGCCGGGCTGCCGAGCGCCGCCGCTGCCGAGCCGCACCGGCTCGTGGCCTTCCGCAAGGTCACGCTCGCCCCCGCGGCCAGCCGGCGCCTGACCATCAGCATCCCCGTCCAGGACCTGACCGTCTGGAACACGGGTGCCTGGACCCTCACGGTCGGCACCTACACCTTCGCCACAGCGCACAGCTCACGCGACCTGACCGCGCAGCGAGCCGTGCCCATCAGCTGACACCACCCCGGCCGGCGCGCGTGACGCCCCGATCACTCCCACCGCGCCGGCCACCGCCCATCACCTACCGCACGGAGCCGACTCGTGCCCCGCACATCCCGATTCCTGCATGCCGCCGCGCGTCTCGCGCTGGCCGCAGCACTGCTGAGCAGCTGCTCTCTCATGAGCAGCGGCACATCGGACGCCCAGGTGTCCGTCATGGCCAACATCACCGACAAGGCGTCGATGAGTGCCGTCGTCGCCGCCTTCCGCAAGGCACACCCGGACATACGCGTCACGGTCAGCTACGCCGACACCAACACCCTGCAGAAGGACCTCCCAGACCGGCTGCGGGCGGGTAAGGCCCCAGACGTTTTCACCGTCTGGCCCGGTAACGGCAACCCCGCCTCGGTCATCGCCCTGGAGCGAGACCGCCTCCTGGACGTACTCACCCTCCGGCCCTTCGCCCGCCGCATACCCGACAGCATCCGACCGGTCACCGACGCGGACGTCGGCACCTACGTGGTCCCCGTCAGCTTCAGCGCCATCGGGGCGATCTACTCCTCGGAAACACTCGAAACGATCGGCGGAACCCGTCCCCGCACATACAGCGGCCTGCTCGCCCTGTGCGAGGCCGCCCGCCGGCACGGAAAGGTGCTCTTCGCGCTCGGCAACGCATCCGCCTGGGTGACGCAACTCGTCGACTACGCGCTCGTCGCCACTACGGTGTACGCCCACGACCCCGACTTCGACACGCAGATGGATTACGGCAAGAGAACCTTCGCCCGGTCCGGCTGGCGCCAGGCCATGACCGAGTATCTGGACATGCGGGAACGAGGCTGCTTCAGTACGGACCCGCTCAGCACGACGTACCAGGACGCTCTCGACCAAGTGGCCGAGGGAAGGGCCGTGGGGACGGTCCAAGTGGCAGGAGCGGTGGCCGCACTGCGCTCGGCGGCCCCCGGCATGCACTTCCGGATGGCGGCGCTGCCCGCCACGGACCAGCCCGACGAGACGCGCATCCCAGGGGCCGTCTCCGCCGCCTACGGACTCAACGCGCACAGCCGTCACCACCCTGCGGCACGGGCCTTCATCGACTTCCTGGGGTCGGAGCAAGGCCAAAACCTCTACAACCGAACGGGAGGGACGCTGCCGGCGCTCCCCAACAACTCCTTTTCCGCAGACCCCGCCGTCGAGGAGGTGGTGCAGCGGCAGAAGGACGGGACGACGGTACCGTTCATGGACCAGAGATGGCCCAACTCGGCAGTGCAGCAGACGCACTTCTCCCAGGTGCGGGCTCTCTTCGCAGGCACCACGAACATCGCCCACGCGCTCGCGGCCATGGACGAGGCGTACCAGCGGGGAAAGGACACGGATACGGCCTCCAGCTAACGAGTTCGTGCACGGTAGGCGGTGAGACGCCGAGGGTGGCGGCGGGGCTCGGTGTTCACATCTGCCGTGCCGGCGTCAGGTCCGCGGTCTGCTGGTGGGACAGCAGGCCGGCGACGGCTTGGACGATGTCGCTGATGTGCTCGCGGCGGCCGAGGTGGCGGGTCAGGGCCCGCCAGTTCTTCAGGTGCGTGATGCCGTGCTCGACCCGGATACGTCGTGAGGAGTGCGCTTTGCGCTGTCGCTCGTGCATTTCCTCGTACCAGTCCGGAGCGTTCTTCCTGAACTTGCGGTGCGGAGGTGTGACCACCCGGCCGCCGGTCTGCGCACCCAGGCCCTGGTAGCCGGCATCGGCGAGGATCTCCATGGCGGGACCGTTGGCCAGGAGCTTGACCAGCCCTAACTGGCGGGCGTGGGTGATGTCCGCGCAGCTTCCGGGCCTGGTCGGGCTGCAGAACAGCATCCGGCCATCCGCGTCGGTGAGCACCATGGTCTTGACGGCGTTCTGCTTGCTCTTGCCGGAGATGAACTTGTCCCGGTCCTTACGTCCGGCGGCCGGCCGCCGGACCCGGATCTCGGTGCCGTCGATGATCCCGGTCTTCCCGCCGGCACCGAGATGGTCGACGACCTCGGTCAGAGTCCCTAGCCGCACGCCGGGACTCACGGTGCATCCTCGCTCGACGAGCAGCGGCCGTACCTCGCCGATGGCGCGGGTGATGGTGGAGCGGTCCACGTGGAACCAGCAGGCCAGCACGTCGTGCGTGACCCCGTGCCGGAGGTGCACGAGGGTGGCCAGGAGCCGGTCGACGAACACGAGCCGGTGCTTCGCCCCGGTGCCCACCGCCCGCTTCCGCGGCCGGGACGCAAGCTTGTCCTGATGCCGTTCATGCCACAACGGGCCCAACTCAGCCACCAGTTCAGCGATCACATCGGCCGAGAGACCCGTGATTCTCCGATTGCTGACGATCGCTGCACGAGATACGTTCCCCACCACACGACCATGATCGACGATCAGAAGCTCGACACCTCACCGCCTACCGTGCACGAGCTCGTTAGGGCCGTGGCCACCCGCTACGACAAACGCGGATACGTCTTCCTCGGGACCGCGACTGCCGCAGCCCTCGTCATCTGGCTTCGCGCATGATCGGCCGGACAAGTCCTAGTGACCTGAGTCGGAGATTCATCGTTGGTTCGGTATGAGTCGTCCGGGTCCGAAGATTCCGCCGTTGTTGGTGACCGATGCCCAGCGGGCTGTGCTGGAGGGCTGGGTGCGTCGCCGCACGACGGCTTAGGCGCTGGCCCAGCGGTCGCGGATCGTGCTGGAGTGCGCCGACGGGCACTCGATCATGGAGGTGTCACGCCGGCTCGGGGTCACTCCCGTTGCGGGGCCATTCGCCGCCCCCTCCCCTACGAGCCGGGGCGCAGGAGATCCCGGGTCAGGGTGAAGGCTGCGGTGGCTGTAGACAGCAGTGCGTTGATCCTTGCCAGGATGCGCGCCGTTCTGTCGGTGTCCTGGGCGTCCACGGCCGAGGCCAGGTCGTCGGCGTACTCCCGCGCCCGGACCGCCTCGTCGGGTGTGACTGCGTGGGCGTCCGTTCGTAGGGCTTCGATCAGCTGCTGGTGCGGGATGTCGGGCCCGTTCGCCCGGTTGCCGTAGCCGCCGTGGGCCACTGCCTGGGGGCTGTTGACGTTCGCCACGACGAAACCGCCCGACGCGGACGAGATGCGGAACGGCACCTCCCGCGGAGCACCGACACCGGCCCAAGCTGTCCACCTGCTTGGCCAGATGCTGAAACGGGTCGGAACAGGCCTCACACGATCACACCCTGGGGAATAACGTGATCGTGGACGTGAGGAATTACGTGAACGTCCACAACGTCAGGGTGTATCCGGCGAGGACCAGTTTGCACGGCGCCCGGACCGGCGCCCAGACCGGCCTGGATCGCCGGCGCGGCGACCTGGGCGACAGTGACGTTGAGCAGCTGCACGAAAGTGGCGCTGAGCACCACCGGCAGCACGAGGCGTCCGTCGCTCACGGCAGCAGGGCCGCGGCGAGCTCACGGGGCCGGGCGGCGAACGGGCTGTGGCTGCCCGGGAGGGTGCGCACGGTGAACGAGTTCCCGGGCATGGCCCGGTCGGCTTCCGCGATCATCAGATCCTGCACGGCCGCCGGCAGCGCCCGGTCGTCCGCACAGCGCAGGAAGGTCCGCGGGACGCGCCCCCACCGGCCCGGGGTCACGATGACCGGGGTGGTGGGGATCGCAAGCGGCAGATCGGGGCTCAGCGCCGAGCGCCAGCGGTCGAAGCGGTCCGAGGGAATGTCGTGGTAATAGGTCTGCCGCAGTTCCTCGGCGTAGGCGGGATCCTGTGAGAGCGGGTTGATCCGCACGGCGCCCAGTTCCCCGGGATCGCCCAGGATGAGGCTCTGGCCTCGTGCGGTGACATTCTCGGGCGAACCGAGATAGTCGAAGAACCGGGGCCGTCCGGCGGGCACGAAGGCCGAGAGGTAGACGACCTCGTCGACGAGTTCGGGTGCGCGCTCGACGGCCAGCGACGCGGGGCCGCCGCCCGCGCTGTGCGCGACGAGCACGACACGACGGTGGTGGCGGCCCTGGCGCAGCGTGTCCAGCACAGCCTCGGCGCTGTCGTCCATCGTCACGGTGGCGAGCGCGGACCTCTCGGTGAAGAGGCCCGGCTGGCCGGGCTGGAGGTATCCGCCGGGCAGTGGCGCGTCGAAGCCGTGTCCCGGCAGGTCGATGGCGATGCTCGCGGCACCGAGTGCGGCGAGTGCGCGCTGCGTCGCCGCCCACTGCCCGGAGCCGTGCCAGGCCCCGTGCACGAAGACGAAGACGGTGTCTGCGGAGGAGCGATCAGTCATGCCTGCATTCCACGCAACCCGGTCCCGATCATCCAGTGAAAGATCTGGCAAGCTGGCCGCTGATACTTCTCAGGTATGACCGGAAGGCTGGCATGGAGGCGCGGCACCTGCGGTACGCACTGACCCTCGCCGAGCACGCACACTTCGGCCGGGCAGCCGGTGCGCTGGGCATCGCGCAGCCTCCGCTGTCCAAGCAGATCGCCGACCTCGAACGGGAAGTCGGCACCCGCTTGTTCGATCGCACCCGCCAGGGGGTGTTCCCGACGGCTGCGGGCGCGGCCTTCCTCTCCCGTGCACGCAGGGCGCTCGACGAGATCGCGGCAGCCTCGGTCGACGCGGCCAGGGCAGCACGCGGCGAGACGGGCCGGCTGCGCCTGGGGTTCATCGCCTCGGCGCTGCTCGAACCCCTGCCGGACGTCCTGGGCCGGTTCGGTCGTGAACGGCCCGAGGTACGGCTGGAACTGCACGAGATGGCGACCAACCGCAGCACGGCCGCGCTGGTCGCCGGCGAACTGGACGTGGCGATCGGCCTCGGCCGGCCACGGGGCGTCGGAGCCGAGCAGTTGGTATCGGTCCCGATCGGACATGACCACCTGGTCGCGGTCGTGAGCAGCACGCACCCGTACGCGGGTCAGTCTTCGGTGGACGTGGAGCAGCTGCGGCGACAGCCGCTGATCGTGGCGCCGGGCGAGGACGAGCCCGCCGTCGTCGCTGGACTGCGGACCCTGCTGGGCAAGGACTCTCCGGCGCTCTCCAGCGCGACCGTCGCGAGGGACATCCACACCATCATCGGTCTCGCCGCCTGCGGGGTGGGAGTTGGTCTGGGACCCTCCCGCATGCTGACCGCTCTACGACGGGGCACGTGGTTCTGCGAGGTGACCCCGCGTACGCCTCTGCCCGATCTGATCCTGTCCTTCCGGGCGCGGGATTGTTCCCCGGCACTGAACGCCTTCCTCGACATCATCCGCGAGAACTGCCCCGAGGCCGGTGCACGCTGCCTGGTCACGGAAGACCCGCCTCGGCACTCGTGAAGTTGGAAAATGCTCACTGTGGTGTCTCGGGACCTTGGTCACACGAAGTCCTCCAAGGTGGCTGTTGCGGGATGTCCGCGAGTGGTTCGGGCGGCTGGTCGAAGACGATCCGGTAGTCGCTCCCGGCGGTCCGGCTGAAGGGCGGCCGGCCGCAGAGCGCGGCGTGCGGCCGCTCGTGGTTGTGGTAATCCACGAATGCCGGGAGTACGACGCGGAATTCACGCTCGGTCATGTATTCGCGGACCTACGCCCACTCGCGGCAGAGCGTCCCGTGATACCACTCCACCTTCCCGTTCGTGTGCGGCGTGTACGGCCTGGTCCGCTTGTGCTTCGTACCGGTCGCGGCGAGCACGTCAGCCCAGGGCGTAGGCCGGTAGCACGCACCGTTGTCGGTGAGGCAGCAGCAGATCGGTGTGATGTCGTGGGCGGCGAAGAAGGCAACGGTCCGGCGCCAGAAGACGACCGCGGTGACGGCCTTTTCATCGTCCAGGGCCTCGATACAGGCGAGCCGGGACCGGTACGTCGGAGGCGCGGGCGGACTCGATGCCGACGCCGTGCATCCGCCAGCCGCCGCCGGTCGGGATGCGTCCGAGCTTCTTGACGTCGACGTGGACCAGGCCGCCGACCCGGTCGTGCTCATGGCGGGTGACCTCGCGCAGATGCTCGCCGGCCGGTGGGTCGAGGTCCCGGAGCCGGTTGAGTCCTCACCTCAGCAGAATGCGGCGAATGGTCGCGGGCGCGAGTGTGACGCCGTGCAGCCGCTGTAGGGCGGCGGCGAGCCGGCCTGGCCCGTTCTCGGTCTGCCGCCGCAGAGCCTCCACCAGGTCAGCGATGTCCTCGGGTGTGAGGGCGGGGCTGATGGCGGGGGCGGGAGGGGTGGTCGAGTAGTCCGTTCTCACCGTGCGCGCGCCAGCGGGCGTACCACTTGGCCAGGCAGCGGCGGGAGATCCCGGCGCAGCCACGTGCGCGATCGGACGTCCGGCGTCGATCCGCAGACACAAGCGCAGACGTCCTTCGAGGATCAGCGGTGCGTTCCGATGTCCCCCGCTGGTGGCATTCCTGGACTGGGCCGCCGCGTTCACCGGGAGCCCGGGGGTCTTAGGGCTCCCACGGGAGCGGCTGTGTTTGGCGTCAGCGTGCGAACTTTTCGATGGCCGCTGGGGTGAGGGGGGTGAAGAAGTTGACGAGGTTGCCGTCGGGGTCGCGGAACAGCAGCGAACGGTTGCCCCAGGGCGTCGTGGTGGGCTGGGTGACGAAGTCGGTGACGAAGCCGGTCAGGTGGTTGTAAACGCTGTCCACGTCGTCTACGAGGAACTCGGTGATCACGCTGTGGTTGTCCGCCGGGCGGGCAGAGCCGGGGGCGAAGAGCGGGACGGTGCGGGTGCTGCCGATCGCGAGGGTGGCGCCCGCGGTCTTGAGTTCGGCGAAGTCTTCGTTGGCCCACGTCGCCTGCGCTCCTGTGGCGCGCTCGTAGAACTCGACGAGGCGCGCTACGTCGCCGGTGATGATGCGGACCGAGATGAAGTCCATGGGAATCTCCTTGGCTGTGCTGGGGGCGTACACGTCGCAGGCTAGGAGAAATAGGGGACAGAATCGGTCCTGTATTCGCGTTAGGCTGCGAACATGCCTCGACCCACCGGCCGCGTGCTGACACTCTTGGAGCTGCTGCAGTCGGGCGGCACCCGAACTGTGGCCGAGCTCGCCGACCGTCTCGGCGTCGAAGGACGCACTGTGCGGCGGTACGTGGACCAGCTGATCGACCTGGACGTGCCCGTGGAGTCCGTGCGCGGCCGCTACGGCGGGTACCGCCTGGCTCCCGGGTACCGCTTGCCTCCGCTCATGCTCAGCGACGACGAGGCGCTGGCCGTGCTGCTCGGCCTGGTCGCCGGCCGCCGGGCAGGGCTGACGACGACGGAGCGCACGGCGAACGAGACGGCGTCGGCGAAGATCCGGCGGGTGCTGCCCAAACACATCGCCCGTCGGCTCGACACACTCCTGGAAGCTCTCGCCTTCACGGATCAGCCCGGCGAGTTCGACACCCCGGACGCCGGAATCCTGCTCACCATCGCCGATGCGGTGCGCCACCGCCGACCGGTCTCGATCCGCTACACCGACCGTGACGGACGGCCCAGCCAACGCACGCTGCACGCGTACGGGATCGTCGCCCACGCGGGCCGGTGGTATGTCACGGGGAAGGACGCCCAGATCGGCGAGGACCGAACCTTCCGGCTCGATCGCATCGCAGACGCGCGGACCCTGTCCGGCTCGTTCGAAGAGCCCGTGGGTCCCGCTCCCGCACAACGCGTGTTGTCAGGGTTCGCCACGGCCGGGTACCGGCATGAGGTGACCTTGCGGATCCACGGGACGGTTGAGCAGATCCGCGCCCGCCTTCCCGTCAGCGTCGCGAGCCTGGAGGAGCACGAGCCCGCCGCCGGCGAGGACCGGGCGAGCCAGCGCTGGCTGCGCGTCGAGCTGCGGGCGGAGCGGCTCGACTGGTTGCCTCCGGTACTCGCCTCACTCGACCAGCCGTTCGTCATCGAGCGCCCCGATGAGCTGCGCGACCTCGTCATCGCGCTCGCCGATCGCCTCACGTCCTGTGCCCGCCGAACCTGACAGCGAGGAACCAATATCATGAGATGGCACACCTAACGTAATGCTCCACGCGGACTTGAGGGCTTGCCCGGTGTCGTGAACGAGCGTGGTTGCCA
Source organism: Streptomyces sp. NPDC047841 (assembly GCF_040704085.1). Taxonomy (NCBI): domain Bacteria; kingdom Bacillati; phylum Actinomycetota; class Actinomycetes; order Kitasatosporales; family Streptomycetaceae; genus Streptomyces; species Streptomyces sp. NPDC047841. Next base: position 24,458 of record NZ_JBEYRP010000032.1, on the reverse strand, counting down.
CTGTCCGGATGTGCTCTGACCGACCTCGACACCGGCACCGCGCCGGGCAAGCCGGTTTTGCAGCTGCTCGAAGGGCAGCCGGCCCGTGGCGTCCCAGACGACGAGTTCGCCGTCCAGCGCGGTCGCGTCCGGCAGCTGCGCGGCCCCGGCCACGATCTCCGGAAACGAGGCCGCCATCTCGGTACCGCGCCTAGACCGCAGCACCACCCCTCCTTCCTCGACGGAGACGAGCGCCCGGAATCCGTCCCACTTCGGCTCTGCGGCCCACCCGGCAGGCACGTCAGGTTGGTCCACGGCAACGGTCAGCCTGGCTCGGGCAGGCTCCAGGTCACCGTCGATGCCTTCCACCGCGGCTGGCCGCCGTTTGGGTGCCTTCGGGCGGGGTTCGACGGGCGACGGGACTCGCCGAGAGAGCCGCTGCGGACACTGACGTCATGAGCGAGAGCAGCGAGAAGGTTCACCACCCCGTTGAGATCGTCCCGCAGTCAGGGATCTACGAATGCGACTGCGGCCAGGGTCATGGGTACAGCACTGACATGAAGGGGCACCGGTTCCCGCCACTGCACGAGGCCTGCAGCGGCAGTGGCTGGAAGCTGAAGGCCGCCACCTCCCACCCCGGGCCCTGAGCGGCCGGGCCGCTCCAGGCGCATGCTGCCGGGCCGCGTGGTGGGGTGGGGCCGTAAGCCGGGCACGGGGCGCACGCTGTCAGGGGCCGACCCGTGTCCAAGCCGTACGTCAGTCGCGCGCTTGCCCGCGTCCTTCCGTTTCGGAACACCCCCGTATCGGCGGGGAGGACGCCGACGACTGGCACGACGACGAGGCCCGCTCTGGAACACCCCCGCACGCGCGGGGAGCAGACGGCGCGTGGTGGCCGCGCTCGCGCGACATCGGCACTGAGCTGCCCGCGTTGCTGAGCGCTCTCATTGCCCACCTCGGCCCCGTGACCCGTGTGGGACTGGACGCCGCAGCCTGGGAAGGTCTCCCGACGCGTATCGCCGTGGACGGCCGGGTGGTGCACATTGATGCCTTCCCGGTCGGTGACGGCACGGTCCTGATCACCCGGGGCGACAGGGACATCTTCTCGCTGCTCGTGGTCCCGCCGGACGCGGCACCGGACGCCGCCCGCGCCGCGATGGCCCAGGCGGTCCGGGCAGACAACATCAGCCAGGCGGAACAGATTCTCATCGACATCGAGAGCGGGCACGGTTCGCCGGGCTGACGGGCCGGCCGCTGGGCGTGACCGGCCGAACGGTGTCGGACGGCGAGGGGAGATCAGCCGCGCCACTCCACCATGAGCAGCGTTGCGTCATCGCTGGTCTGTCCGCCCCGCGCCTGCTTGAGCGTGTGGGACAGGGAGCGCGTCACCGCCCGGATGCCGCGGCCGGTCCTCTCCAGATGGTTCACGCAGTCGATCAGCTGGTCCTCCCCGAACTCCTCCCCACCGCTCCTGTGCTCCTCGACCACTCCGTCGGTGAAGCAGAGGACTCGGTCCCCGGGCACCAGCCCCAGCTGGCTGATCCGGGGCTCCGAACCACCGAGGCCGACGGGGAGGGTCGTCGGGGCGGCCAGACGCCGCGCGACGCGGTGGTCGCGGACGAGGATCGGCGGCGGGTGTCCGGCGTTGACCCACTGCACCCGTCCCGTCGTCGTGTCCAGCTGCATCATCTGGGCGGTGACGAAATGCTCGGGACCGAATTGCCTGGCCACGGCGCGGTCCATGAACGCGTAGGTCTCCGACAGTCCGATGCCGGCGCGGCGGGCGTGGCGGTAGGCGCCGATGGTCACGGTGGCCATGGTGGCTGCGTCCAGTCCGTGGCCCATCGCGTCGATAATGGCCACGTGGAGGACGTCGTGGTTGAGCGCGTAGTCGAAGCTGTCGCCGCCCACGTCGTAGGCGGGTTCCAGGATCCCGGCCACGGCGACCCGGGGCATGATCATCGCGAGTGGTGGCAGCAGTGACCACTGGATCTCCGCGGCGACGCTCATCGCCTCACCGCGTCGGACGTCGAAGAACAGGTCGGAGTAGCCGTGCTTGGTCACCAGCAGGTCGGCCACCAGGCCGGAGATCCTGAGCAGCAGGCGGCGGTCGTGGGCGTCGATGCTGTCCAGCGTCACCGCCAGGACCCCTACCTGGTCACCGCCGTCCAGCAGAGGCAGATGGATCCGGACGCCGTCCTCCTGGGGCACCTCCACGGGGACCGCGTCGAGAAAGCAGCGGCCCGCCTCGGAGTCGTCGATAACCTGCGGTTCCCCGTCGGCGAGGCCCTCGCCGGGCAGCGGTACGAGCAGCAACTGGCCGTAGTCCTGCAACAGCACCTGTGGACGGCGGCCACCGAGCCGCTCCACGACGTCGGCGACCAGAGGCCCGATGAGGTGGGGCGGGAGTTCGTGCGCGCTGTCGAGGATCTTTCCCAGGAGAGCTTCCCCGAAGCTTTCGGACCGGTCCGTACGCTGTACTGCCGTCATCCCCTCACCTGCCGCAGTCACGCTTCGTGTGGGGGCGGGCCAGGATGACGAAGGGTCTGTCGGTGCCATGGCTCCATCACGGGGTCGTGAGCCCCGGCCTGCCGGTCACGCGGAGTCGGCCGGGTCGGGCTGCTTATCTCGGTCCGGCTCCGCCTTCCGACTCCCAAGCGTCCCGCCCGTCGAGGCCGCTCTCGGCGAGTGCCAGCAGGCGCGGAGCCGACAGTGGGTTCCCGGGGTCGGCGGCGGCGGTCAGCAGCCGGGTGGCTACTCCGGCCGGCTCGTCCGGGGGGATCACCAGCAGTTCCCAGCGACCCACGGTGCCGCAGTCCACGGTGATGGCATGCGCCTCGGCGGCGCGATCGGTCAGGACCACCTCGATCACATGGCCGGGCGCCATCACCTCCTGCGGGGCATCGGGCCAGGCGGCGGTCCCCACGGTCACGCGGGTGACGGTGCCGCTGCTCGGATCCAGGGAACCGACCAGCGCGGGCAATTCGAGTTCGAGTGCGTCGCAGCGCGGCCACCATGCGCCGTCCAACGGGCCATGGCTGACGTCCGGCGTGAGGCGCAGCCGGGGCATAGGCATCCGGTAGGAGTGTCCGTAACCTGGCGCGGTATCTTCGGCGGGCTTTGTGATGGCGTCCATCGTGCGATCCCGTTCCGGGCGCTGCTTTCCGGCTGCCCGTGTCAGTCACTCGCCGGGAACGGCGCCGCCGTGGTCGTGCGCCCGGGAGTTCTCGGTACCCACCACGCTACTCCCGGTCGTGGCGGGCGGCGTGGTGCGCGGCCATCGCGCCGAGAGGCAGGCAGCCATCGCGTGGAGGCACCTCGGTACGGCGGACGACGGGTCACGTGACCGCCCCGGCCGCTACGACCGCCGGCTCATCGCTCCTCTGCCACGTCATCGGCGTGCCGAGGGCTGCCCTTCGACGGACAGAGTCAACACGCATGGGGCGACGGAGCCGGGCAGCCCGACGACCTCCCCTATGTTCTGCCAGCCCCAGGACGAGAAGGCGGCTTGTCCTGCTCGGTCGGCAGGGTGCAGCAGGGTGATCCCGAGGGAGGAGTGCAGGTCTGTGAGCAGATGCTGCTGCAGCCGGCGGGCGATGTCGCGGTGCTGAACGTGCGGGTGGGCCACGACCTGGGTGAGGACGACGAACCGTGCGTGGGAGGTGAGCCGCTGGATGATCTCCTGGAGCGTTCCGTCGGACCCCCGGCTGCCGGAGCCTTCAGAGCTCATCGGAAAACCGAAGGCGCAGCCGACCAGCACCGTCGTCTCGGCGACCAGCAGGGCGAAGCTGGGGCGGCGGGCGGTGATCGACAAGCGGTGCAGGAAGTCCCGGCGGTTGTAGTACCGCTCGCCTGTGGTGCCTGCGACGGACTCCGCAGCCAGGTCCGCGATGTCCGCGCGCATGTCTTCTGCTTGCCAGCGGGTCAGCCGACGAAGGCGGATTCCGTCCTTGAGGACCGGCTGGTCCGGTCGGCGAGCGGGGTCCTCGGGCGCCCCCGTCGCGGCACTCATGAAGTCGTCGGATGCGGCGGGCGGCACGGGACTCGCGGGGGCCGTAGGGAGCAGCGAAGTCGAGCCCGTGGCATCGAGGAGCCGGGTGATCTGAGCGCACGGATGGTGCAGCCGCAGGCGAGCGTGGGCCCGGTCGGCGCGCTGTGCTGCCGACAGCAGGACGTCCAAGCCCCTGGCGTCGCAGGAGCCGACCGTGGTCAGGTCGATGTCGATCACGGTGACACCGTCCAGCAGACACTGCTCCACTGCGGCCCGCAGCAGCGGCGTCGTGGCCGGCCCGATGTCGCCGGCAAGCGTGACGAGCGTCCGCTCTCCTCGGTTCCGCCGATGGATGTCCAGACGGGAAAAGATCATCACGTCTCCCCTCGGCGGGGTTGCGGACCTGCACGGGCGCTCAACGCGGCCCTTGCCGTGATGAGCTTGCGCTGAGTTGCTTCGACCGCGGCGTACATGGCTCCGACCCGTCTCCACGCCGACCGCTGGGGCGGCCTGGATTCACTCGTCTCTCGCCGAGGACGACCCGGCGTGGTGGCCGGAGTGCGTGATGCCCTCGGTACTTCAACCGTACGTCGGCCGCAACCGGAAGCGGCTGGGTCGAAGGGCACGGCACGGTAGGGGCCGCGTCACTTGAGGGGCCGTTCTCCAACGTCAGAACGGAGGTGATGCTGCGGCTGCTCGTAAGGGTGTGCACCGCTCAGCCGCGGCGGCACCGCGCCGGCGGTCACGGACCTTGCCGTACACAGCGCGCCACCCGATCGCGCCCATGACGACGACGATGAGGACACCGGCGGCGTTTCCGACGATTCCGCCGGTGCCGAAGAAGATTAGGGCGAAAACCAGGCCGATCGCGGCCCCGACGAACGCGACCAGGAGCACCGTGTGCCCGCACTGGACCAGCAGGCCCGCCACCGCGGCCTGCACCACCACCCGCATCCCGTCGCTGGACGCCCCCCGCTGATCTGCCACCAGCGCGGTGAACCCGTGCCACGTCGTCCAGCTCACCAGCACGCCCGCGGGCACCTCGCTCACTCTCAGCCCCGGCGCGGCGTCGTCCGCCTCATCGACGATATGGAAGCCCGCCAGCTTCAGGGCGTGACGAACCCCTCCAACGAGCTGGGGACGGACAGACGACACCGGCCTCGCCTGCCCTGAAGGAATCGGCTCATGCCATCGGCTGCGGACCCGGCGGCTGCCCCGGGTGCAACGGCAGCCGCCGCCCCTCTGGGCACAACTGGCAGGCTCGTATGGCGCGGTAGCCCTGCGCCCGTACTATCCGTACTCGCCGCGGCGCAGCAGAACTGATCACCGGCGGGGGGTGCCCCTATGTCCTTGGTCAAGGGAAACGCGCGTGCGTGGGGTCGTCGATCCGGGCAGCATGGCGGGGTGAGCGACCTGCTGTGGGATGACGTGAAATGCTTCTTCGACCTGGACTTGATGGGGTCGTTGCCGGACGTGCGTGTCCCGAATGCCTCGGTGGAGGACTGGCAGGCGGTCCTCGACCTTGTCGCGGACAGGGGCTGGAAGTGCCAGTACTCCGAGGGAGAGACGGTGGTTCCGGTGCCCCGGGCGGAGGCCGTGCTGTCCCGACCGACGGATGCCGAGTGCCCGGACCTGCGGGTCTGGCTGACGGATGATGTGTTGGCGATATTCAGCTTCCATGCCGACGACGAAATCGACTTCGACGTCGACCTGCGCGAGTTGCAGGGCCAGGACCGACTTGATGTGCTCTGCGGCTTCCTTCGGGAGATCGGGCGTCGGCTGGGCAAGCAGGTGCTGATGGACCCGGAGGGCGAGTACGGCCATCCGGTGCTGGGCTTCGACGGCGAGGCCGATCGAGTCGTTCTCCTCGCAGACCCGCAGCTCAGGTGATGGTGGCCGACGGCTTAAGGTGCCGTCCCTGAGCATCGCGAAGAGGACGTCGGCTCGGCGTCTGGCGAGGCAGAGCGGGGCCTGGGTGTGGTGTTTGCCCTGGGCGATCTTCCTGTCGTAGTAGGTCCGGGATGCGGGGTCGCCCAGGGCGGCGAACGCGGAGAGGAAGAAGGCTCGTTTGAGCTGCTTGTTTCCTCTCCTGGAGGGCTGTTCGCCGCGGATGGACGAGCCCGAGTTGCGGGTCGCTGGGGCGAGTCCGGCGTAGGCGGCGAGGTGGCCGGCGGTCGGGAAAGTGCTGCCGTCGCCGACCTCGATCAGGATGCGTGCCCCGGTCCTGACGCCGATGCCCGGCATCGACGTCAGGACCTTCGAAAGAGGGTGAGCCTCCAGCAGTTCCTCGTCTGCCCGGCCAGCAGCTTGCGCTGGTCAAGCACGGCCGTCAGGGATGCGGCGAGACTCGGGACGATCAGCGCGGCCGCCTCGGTGCCGGGAACGGTGACGGTCTGCTCGTCCAGAGCGGCGAAGATCTCCTCGACGAGTCGTTCGGCCATCCTCGGGGCCTTCGGCCGCAGCAGGGTGACCAGGCGCCGGCGGCCGGCCTTGCGGATATGGGCCGGTGATCCGAACCGTTCCAGCAGTGTGAGGACGGCCGGGTGTTGCAACCGCGGCCCCACCACCCGCTCCAGCGACGGGTGGATCTGCGTCAGCAGGGCGTGCAGCCGGTTCGTGACCCTGGTGGCTTCGCCGGCGAGGTCGTCGTCGAACCCGACGATCATCTCCAGCTCCGCGATCGTCTCATCCTCGCCGTCGATCGCCCGCAGCGTGTGCGGCATCGCGCGGGCCGCGTCCGCGATGATTAACGCGTCCCTCGCGTCCGTCTTTGCCTCACCCGGGTAGAGGTCGGCGATCCGCCGCATCGTCAGGCCGGGCAGGTAGGCGGCCAGGCAGCCCATGTCTCTTGCGACGGCCAGCGGCAGGGCGCCGATCGAGGCCGGCTGGTCGACCACGACCAGCACTGTTCCGTGCTTGGCCTGGAGTTTGGCGAACAGCTCGCGGAGCTTGGGCTCGGTGTTGGGCGGGCGCTTGTCGAAGGCTTTCTTGCCGGCCGGGGTGACGGCGGTGGCGTGGTGCCTTGCCGACGTCCAGGCCGAGGAAGACGTCGATGTCGCCGGTGTCGATCACGTGCAGGCCCCTCCATCACGCTTTCGTCCGGCCTTGCCCCGGCACCGAGCTGCCGCATCCACGTTACGGAGAGCTCCTCCGGCTCGGGTGAAGCCAGTGCTCAAGCCCCTCATCAGCGGTCCGTCGATGCCTTCGGGCCCGGTGACACCACCCCCCGGATCATCAACAACAAGGGGGGAAAGTCATGCCGGACCCGAAGGCCGGAGGCCCCATTGCGGAGCCGCCGAAAAAGGTAACGGGGGGATTCCGCGGACTCCGTCCGACATCGGTGTCCCGCCGTGGGGTAGCACTTTCGGTGCGGGGCGGACAGGCGGCGAGAGAGTCCGACGCCGTCCCGGACGATGCGCAGGCGCGATCGAGCAGGCCCACGCACGACGACGCCACCAGGCCGCAGCGACCGAGCCGCCGCCCTTCCGGGTCCGAGCCGAGAAGACAGGCTGCCGGACGGAACTGCAGCGCCTGGAGCAGACGGGTGAGGGGTGACAGGTCAGATGCTGGCTTCCGGCTCGTGGGGCCCCGGCCATGCGGTAATCGGCCAGGTCCGATGGCTTTGTGTCATTCGTCGGCAACCCGCCTCCAACATCACCACGGCGCCGCTACACAAGAGAGTTGGCGGCGACATTCAGCCGTCCCTGTGGTGAATGCCAGTCGGTGGGAAGGCCGGGGCGGTTGGTGACCATCAATGTGGCGGTGCTGCTCGCCGTCGTCGTCATCTGGCGGCTGCGGCGGCGTACGGAAGCCCGCAGCCGCTTCGACGAGAAGCTAACCGTCGTCATCGTCCTGGCGCTGGGCGTCCTGATCGCCCCCACCCCGGCAGGTGAGGGAATCTTGACCATCCTGGGGCAGCTGGCGAGCGGCGTCACGCAGGCCGGCCGATGAGCTGCCGCACCCGCAGCGATCCGGCGGCGCACTGCGGACCACGCACATGGAGAGCGGGGCAGTGATGGCGGCACGTCGACGACGCCGGCGCTTGAGGAAGCAGACCCGCAGGCAGCTGCAGGGCTGGGGCGCGACGGCAGCGGTGATCGCTGTGGTGTGGGTCGCCGGGAACTGATCGACGGTGTGGCCCGTCCTGGTGACGGTGCTTGCCGCGGCCGCGCTGGACGGGGCTGGCTGGGCGCTGCTGCGGGCACACCGCCAAGCGGTCGGCCGGGACCGCGCATGGCGGGCACAGGAGGAGGCCCGGGCGCGCGAGTTGTCCATGGCGCAGGTCGATGCGCTGACATGGCAGGAGTTCGAGACGTACATCGCGGAGCTGTACTGGGCGGCCACGATCTCGTCCACGTCCGCTTCGACCGGCCCGCCCGGCCGGAAGTACTCACGCCACCACCGGCCGCCGCACGCCTCATCGAAGCGCTCGGAGGAGCGTTCCAGACCGCGGGCGGACCTGGCATTGCCTCCCAGGCGGCGTACCGCGTCCATGCTGAAGTTCATCAAGAACTCGGTCGGCTGCCAGAGCCGCGGAGTACTGCGCCGCTGGTTCAGCGTCTGAACGATCCGGTCGAATGGCAGCCCCAAGCCGCACGGATCAAGGAACAGGAACAGCGGGAGCCCTTCGGCAACCCGCAGAACCTCGCCCAGAACTCCGTCCACGTCGCCGTGATGCACCCTCGCGTCCACGCCCAAGGCGCGGTAGTGGGCAGCGACCTGGTCCAGACGGGCAACGGAATCAGGTTTCTGCTCCACGAAGAAGCAGTTCCATAACAACGCGTTCTTCTCCAGGTGATGAGCAGCCACCTGCATCGCGATCTCCGCAGAGCCGGGGTCGCCACTCTCGTACCGTCCCTCGCCCGCATAGCCGTCGAGGTACACGACCTGGCGACGACCACGCGAGCCGGTCATCCCGCCGAAGCGGGGAATGTACTGACCCAGCAGCTTGTGCTTGAGGACGCTCGGCAGCGCCTTTGAGGCCCAATAATCCTTGTCCGTGCCCGTCGACATGACCTTCCCCCCACCCCAGAATCCACTGTGATAATCGATATTGAGGTAAGCATCACGCACCGTAAAGAGGGCGGCAGCGCCGGGAACACAGGCCGCTGAGGTCTACCGCCTGGCGCGCAGAAGGTCGCGCCGGGCGGTAAAGATCTCACGCCACCGAGCGCAGGTGGCCTCGCCGTCAAGCCATTGCGGCGCCGCGAGGGCGGCAAGGTGTTGGCGGACGACCTGGCGGCTGCCGCGGCCCGGCAGACGCTCACCGAGAGCCAGGACGAGCGACTCCTCCATGTCCGGCTCGCCTGCCCGAGGGGAGTGGCGGCCGTAGCGCTGCGCGCGCCCAAGCCTCCGTCTCGCGGGTCGAGGCGAGGGCTTCGCCACGCCGACACGTAGGATCCCTGCACGTGGCACACACCTTCGAAGAACTTGTGGAGAAACAACGCGCCGCCGACCAGGCACACGCGACCGTCCAGGCCCTACGCGACCACGACGACCCGCCCGCGTACGAGACTGCATGGCAGGCATGGCGCGACCTCGCCCAAGACGTACAAGCCGCAATCACCCAGCACGCGAAAGAGCAGAGCACGATGCGGGCTGGCGTAGAGCTTGACGTGAAGAAGGCGGTCCGGCACACCGAGTAGCCAGTACACAGCGGCGCCCCGGGCAAAGGTGACGGCGTGGCCCACGCTGCTGCGATCGCCTGGCACGCGGTGAAGGCGAGAGAGCAACTCACGGTCCTGTCGCTGGAACCCGAACTGTACGCGGGTACCGGCATCACTCCGCTGAACCCCACCTGAACCGCGCCGCCTCGGACGAACGGGGGGCCATTCCCCGGCGGGAAATGGCCCCCCGTTCGTCAGCGCCTGGCGTGCCTGTGCGCCTGTCGGGCGATGACCAGGCCGCGCCAGCGGCTGCGGGTGTGCTGTTCGCCGTCGAGCCACCGGGCTCCGGAAGCCTGCTCGAGGGGCAGGTCGGCCATGAAGTGGGCGATGTCGACGAAGTAGGCGTGATCTTCGTCGGAAGTCTGTTCTCGTAGCCGGGTGAGGGTGGCGTGCAGTGCGGTGTGGTCGTTGAGGACGGCCTGGTGGAAGGCGTCGGCCAGCTAGATCGCGGGTGTCAGCGAGGCGAGGCCCGCGATATCGAGTTCGCGCGTGTCCGGGCGCACCTTCACGCCGGCGGTGCGGACGCCCGGCCAGCCCGCCTCGACGAAAGCGCGGACTCCGTCCACAGGTCCGGCCTCCAAGGCTGCGGACATGGACGCAACCGAGAACACCCAGAGCCCTGCCCCTGTCGCTGCTGCTCCGGCCCCCGCGACCCGCCCGGCGCGCCCCACCAGGACGTTGTCGACGTCGCGCCGTCCGGGTGCGAAGAAGGCGGCCCCGGCCGGCACTCCGGCGGGCGGCACTGACCCGAGGTTCGAGAACGGGCCGCTGGGTTGGGGCGGGTGGAGGGCTGCCCCATCCGGAAAGAGAAAGTTCACCCGCAGGTCATGCGATTGCCGCCTTCCGGCAGTCGCGGGACCCGAGAAAGGAGGGGGGAGGGGTTCACAACACAATCCTCACGAAAGGCGGCCGGTCATGCCGCACATCTTCACCACGATTCTGACCCAGGTGGCGGTCGCCCTGTTTGAGGCCGCCCTGCTCCGCCTGTCTGTCCAGATCTGGAAGGCGTTCACCGCCGGCGGGCAGCCGACGACGGCTTACGCCTGATCGGCGCGCCTCCGATCCTTCTCGTTTGTCTCTCGTTTATCGACCGCCAAGCATGGAACGTGGCCGAAGGAAGACCAATCTCCCTACGACGGGAGGACGAGATGACTTCCCCAGAGATGCGGCCGGGACATCAGCAAGAATCAACCACCACTCCGGGTGAGACATTGCGGACGGCGGCGACCGGGCCCTCGATGGCACAGATGCCCCCCACGGCAGAACCAATGCCGCAGGCCCCCGAGGCGGCTACCGAGCGCCAGGAGGAGCGGCAGGACCAGGCGAGCCCGATGGGTAAGGTGGTGCACTTGCACACTGCGCACCCCCGCGTCGCGATCCCCTACGTAACCCCGGGCGACATGTTCAAGGGAGCCCGCGAGGCCACCTCGCGGATCCCTTCGCTCCGCAAGCTGACCGGCTACGGGATCCTGGGCGGCATGGCAGTCGCCGGCGCCCTGGAGTGGCCGATCGCCGTGGCTGTCGGCGTCGCCACCGAAGTGATCACCCGCGAGCAGGCGGCACGGAAGCGAGCCGAGCAGGCGAAGGAGCAGCGTCGGCAACCGGGCACCGAGCCTCCCGTCCGGACGCAGGCTGCCCAGCCCGGGCAAACGGCTATGGCGTGACCGACGCATGCACGCTGTGGACGCCGGCAGGGCCCGAGACTGTCCGGCACCAAGACATCACCGCCGGCGGTCGGAGGTCAGGCGGCAAGTGCGACAGGCTGGCCGAAGGCCCGTCCGGAGTGGCAGAGCGTGCGATTTGAAAGCAGTGGCAGAGACAGCCGAGGAGCTTGGAGCTTGTTGAACAGGTACCGCAGGCCGGCAGGGGCTCCATGTGGGCTTTCGCCGCTCTGCGCTCGCAACAACATCGCGAGCACTACGACAGCCGATGCGCCCGCCCGCCGCACCTGCCGGCCGCCGTGCGGTTCTACCTGTCCTGTGCCGGCAGACGGAACAGATCGCCGCGCGTCACCGCGCCGCCGGTGAGGCGGAAAGACCCTGTGCACCGCTCTCGCTCGCCAGGCGCATGCCGTCGGGGAGCCGATCGCATGCGCAGGTCTCGACCAGCAGCTCGCCGACCTGTACCTGCCGGACGTCCCGGCTCTGTCCCCGCGGCAGGAGGCGGTCCTGCAGCGGATCATGGAAGACCACGAGCGGCGGATGACCGGGTTCACCACCGCGGTCCGCCAGCGCACGCACGGCACCGGACACCCCCCGGAACAGGACCAGGACGCTCCCGTAGAGCGCGGCCTGCGCCCCTAGCCTGGACTGCAGGCCCAACGGCGCTACCCGAGGACCGGATCACGCTCCCGAGTCTGTGCCCTGACGGCACCCAAGGGCGTGGTGCCGTCAGGCAGCCCCGGCTGTCACAGGCGCCAGGATCGGATCCGGTCGGCCGTGCCGAAGACGCCCTCCTTGCCTGCAATGAGGTCCTTGCACAACTCGACGAGTTCCCCGTACGGGGCGTCGAGTCCCTCCCCGCTGGCGTGCATGTAGGCAATGGTGACGGCGCACGCATAGCGCACGTTGAGGGACGGCAGCGGCCGCAGCAGGAGCAGCGTGTGCAGCAGCGCGGCGGCACGCCAGGACGCGTCCGGGTCGATACCGAGGCGGGGCGGGTCCACGCGGTGCCGCGCGACGGCTGCCACCAGGGCGGAGTAGTCGTTGATGTGGGGCTGGTCGGGCAGAGCGGTCTCGTGCTGCTCCAGCAGCCAGCGCACGTCGATGTGGACGGCGGGTGCCATGGATTCAGGCGGCCCTGCCCGTGGTGCCCCGAGCGGGGCCGTCGTCGATGCCCGCAGCGGCGATGGCATCGGCCAGCGCCGGGTCGGCGAATACCCGCTGGAACTCCTGCGCCGCGACCTTGAGAGCCCGGTGGTGGGCGATGGCGTCAGCCGTGGAGGCCTTCACGAACGCTTTCATCGGCATCCCGTGCTCACGGGCGACCGCCCGGAGCTCTTCGAGCTCCGCATCGGAAAATTCAACGTTGAGTGCTGCCACGCCCTCAGGCTACCGCTGGGGTACCCAGGGCTCAATCCTCGCAGTTCAGAGCTATCGCCCCGGGTACCCGACGGCTTCATGGCGGGTCTTGCAGGTCCCGGTCACCACCCACCGCCCGTGGCCGGCGTCCCGTTCGGAGCGTCATGGGGGTATCGCCGAGGTGAGCCCAAAAGGGGCCATGGGATGATCTTGCTCGATGAGTAGCCAGCAGAAGACTGGAGTGGTGGCCCGTTTGGGGTGTCGCCGAGATAGGCGTCAAGGCCGCCAGTAGTTGATCTTGAGCGGCTCGGGGTCAATGAGGCCGCGGTTGGCGCTGAGATCGATCATGGCCGTCGCCGGTCCTCTGTGCTCCTTAGGCCGGTCGCCGGTGGCGGACAGGAGCCGCCCCGATGATCTGGCCCCCGGACGCCGACCAGCCGCTCCCACCGGACACCTCCGGCAGACGCGGCCGCAAACCTGCCCCGATCTCCGCCACCGCGGGCTTGTCCCACCGGGCCTGGCTCGTGCCGGTCCGTAACTTCGTCTTCGCTTCCGGCCTCACCCTCGACGACCTCGTCGAGCGCTCCGGCTACTCCAAGACCCGTATCAGCGAACTCCTTCGCGGCAACGGCTACTACCCCGCCTGGCAGATCACCTTCAGCGTCGTCCACGCCCTGGGCCTGCCCTTGGAGCCGATGCTGCGCCTGTGGCAGAGCGGCGCCCGCGAAGCCGGCAAGGACAGCGCCTGGATCAAGCGCAGCATCCAGCAGGTTGCCCTCCAGTCCGAGGCCGCGCCCCTGCCCTACCGGGCCTTCGCCGACACCGTCCGCGCGACCTACACCGCCTACGCCCGCGCCTTCCTCCTCACCGACCACCGCGCCGGCTGGGTCGTCGGGGGAAAGCCTCGACATCCTCTGGCTGACCTGGAAACAGGCCGCCACCAGCGGCAACCTCCCCCGCTACGCCTGGCAACTGCTTCGCACCCGGGTCATGGCCCGTGCCCACCACCACGACGGCCACCCCGACCTGCGCGCCGCGGTCTCCTCCACCGCCGAAGTCCACGCCCACATGCCCGGCCACCTCGTCGCCCTGACCGAACTCACCGACCTCTTCCACGCCATCGGCAGCCTGCCCGCCGACCAGCTGGACATCACCGTCCTGCGCTACCTGTGCGCCACAGCGCCCGAGGCGATCTCCCGCATCGTCGGCCTGAGCGAGGCCATCACCCACGCCATCGACCACCACGCCCGCGCCACCCTCGAGCACCTGCTCCCCGACGTCCCCAAGGAATGAAGCAGCCCGTCATGCCCCCCATCGACGCCCTCCTCGCCCGCCTCCACCCCCTCCCCGACGTCCCCGGCGACACCGTCGCCTACCGCGACACCCCCTACCTCAACCCGAACCCTGCGCCCCCCACCCGGCCCCACCCCCCGCCGACCATGCGGCCGCCAGCCACCTGCAGGAGCTGTGCGAAGCGATCGTCACCGCCACCACCGCCGACGACCTAGAATTCCTCACCAGCAAACTCCCCGAACCCCACGGCGCCTGGCTCCTGGGCTGCGCCCTCCAGCTCGCCGACGTCGAAGACGGCGCCCGCTTCTGGTGGCAGTACGCCGCCGGCGCCGGACACCCGGCCGCCGCCTACTGCCTCTCCCTGCACCACCACGCCCAGGGCGAAGACCATGCCGCCGACTTCTGGTACCGGCAAAGCGGCCTGGAAAAGGCGATCGACTGCGACACCCTGACCGTCACCGGTATCCAGCCGCCACTCAACCGCTTCCGCTTCGACACCGGCATCCCCATCCTCCTGCGCGTCTTCAGCCGCCTGACCACCCGCAGAGATCGAGCCCGCACCCACCGCGCGGACGCACTCACCAACTACGTCGCACACGCCGTCACCCGTGGCTACCGCCGCCACCCCGATATCGAAATCCCTCTCCCCGAAGCCCGCTTCGCCTCCCGCATCGCCTTCATCCTCGCCGCTACACCGTCCTGGACTCTGCGGCCCGAGCGAGCACTCAAGTCCATGTGGCCCAGCCAGGGACGCAGCCGATACCAGCACGGCACCCATGCCAGAGACACTGCCGCTCAGGGGGCGCAGTGGTGAGAGAGGGCGTTGCTGAAGGTCGCGACCGTCGAACAGATCCAGCAGATCTCAGCCCCGCACCTGAGCTACCGGCACACCGACAAGGCCAAGCCCTCCGAGCGCAACAGGCCCACACCGCTGCGCATCTCGGGGCGCTCTCCGATCTGCGCAAGCACGGCCTGGTGGAGAACGGCGGGAGGACCTCGGGCGGGGACACCCTGCGCAACCTCACGCCCATGGGCGTGAAGGCCGCCTCCTACGAGCTGGGGCGGCCACTGGGGGAGATGGGCGGCCCGGCCCGTGGCGCGGGCCGCAGCAGCGCCTCCCACGTGATGACCGTCAACGACGCCCTGATCGCCCTGCTGCGCCGGAAGCCGGACCTGGCCCTGCTCGATGGCGAGCCGGCCGAAGCCCTCGCCGCCGCGAAGGCTGCCGTCGACGCCCCGGCCGGGCTGGGCACCATCGCCTCCCACGCGACCGAGGTGGCGCTGCCCGCGACGGGCACCTGGTCCAACCCCGGCAAGGGCGGCGCCCAGACGGACATCGTCGTCACCGCGCCCGAGGACAGGGCGCCGCTGCTGTTCGTGGAGATCGACAGAGTCTGCGCAGGAACTCGCCGCCAAGATCGACAAGTACGTGCGGTTCTGCCAGCGGCAGGTGAAGGACGCCGACGGCCGTGAGCGGACGATGTGGCGCACCCGCTGATGGGTGTCCGACGGACGGTGCGGCGATCAGCCGCACCCGCCGCTGCTGCTCGTCTTCAACCGTGTCGGCCCGCGCAACCCCAACACCGTCATCCCGCAGCTGGCCGAGCTGACCCGCCGGCACTGGCAAGGCGAGGCGCACGACGGCTTCCACATGTACGACGGCAAGCTCCCCATCGTGGTCACCGGCATGAAGCTGCTGAAGGAGCACGGCCCAGCCGGCGATGAGAGAGACGGGGTTGCAGGCCCGTTACGCCGGGAACCGCATAAGCCGCCTCGGCCGCGACGCCGAGGAGGGTGGTCGTGCGGATGACGGTCATGATGGACCACTGCCGGGTGGGAGGAGCGGCTCCGGCTCCAGGACGTCGACGACGGTGATGTCCACGGCCGTCACGGCGAGACCCAGGTCCTGTACGGCCGAACGGAAGACGGATCGGCGCACCTGGTGGACCTGGGCGGGCAGCGGAGCGTCGAGAGCGGCGGCCAGGGTCATGGTCACCTGCACGTCGGTGCCTTCGCCCTCGGGTACCAGCCGGCAGGTCGCGACCGCGACGCCGGGAATCGTGTCCGCGGCCTGCCGCAGTACCTTCGCTGCGGCGCTCTCGGAGATCCGCAGGTCCCGGTCCGGGTCGGCCAGAGGCAGTAGCCGCCTGAGCCGTACCTCTGCTCTGACGATGTTCAAGACGCGGTCGGCGAGTGCGTGGAGGCCGGGAACGTCGTCGAGCAGCGCCCGGGTGGTCGCGTTCACCGCGGCCAGACCTTCGACGGCATCGCCGCAGTGTGGACAGGAGACGGTGTGCGGGTCTGCGTTCGGCGCGGCGTCGCGGGCCTGTTCCCAGGCCCGGCTGAGCAGTCGACCGCAGGGCAGTACCTCATCACCTTCGAACAGGGGGATGCCGGCAGATGAGCCGGTACAGGTCCCGTCCGCTGCGGGGGGTTCGGAAGGCCGCGCGTGCGGGTCGTCTAGCGCCATGGGTCCATCGCCTCCTGCAGGGATCGGCGTGCCCTGAAGAGTCTGCCCCGCACCGTCTGTTCGCTGGTCCGCGTCACGTGGGCGATCTCCTTGTAGGACAGGCCCTGTACTTCTCTCAGGATCCAGCAGAGCCGTTGGCCCGCGTCCAGTTCGGCGAGCGCGTGAGACAGGGCGGCGGTGGCCGCGTCCTGCTCGGCGGACCGGGCTGGCTGGCTCCAGGCGTCTTCCGCTGCGGGCTCGATGACGGTGTCGAGGGAGAGGGGCGGCGGTCGGCGCCGGCGCATGGTCAGGCAGCGGTTGACGGTGATCCGGTACATCCAGGTACGGAACTCCGCGCTGTGACGGTATTCCGGCAGTCGCCGCCAGGCACTGACGAAGGCGTCCTGGACCGCTTCCTCGGCGTCCTGGGGGTTGCCGAGCATGCAGCGGGCCAGGGAGAGGAGGGCTCGGCCGTGCCGCTGGACGAGAACGGCGAAGGAGTCCTCATCTCCATCGGCCGCTCGTATGGCCAGCAGCCGGTCCGGCAGGTCGCGTCGCAAGAGGTCGCGGTTCGGCGATGGGGGTACAGCGCGTTCGGTCATGGCGCCCTCGCACAGGGCTCGGATCGTCCAGGTACCCGACAGGCCGTTTGTGAGGCACGCCGCACTCGATGTGCGTGAGGTATCCGTTGTATGTGCGTGAGACATCCGCCGCCCCGCACGTCCAACCTTGTGACGGGCGCCGCACCGGTGTCCGGCCTATCGATCGAGGCGACCGCCATGACGGAGAACACCACCAGCGACGGCGGGGACAACCGGCCGGACGCGAGCGTGAGCGCGCTGAAGGGCCGTACCGGGGCCGGGGCTCCGGCCGAAACACGGGGGAAGACCACCATCGCGGACGGCGTGGTGGCCAAGATCGCGGGCATGGCCGCCCGCGAGGTACCGGGCATCTTCAGCCTGGGAGCGGGGATGGCCCGCGCCCTGGGCGCCATGCGGGAACGCGTCCCCGGCGGAGGCGGCGGAGCCGTCACACGCGGAGTGAAGGTCGAGGTCGGCGAGCGCCAGGCGGCTGTGGACCTGGACGTCGTCGTCGAGTACGGCGTCTCCATCGTGGACGTCGCCGGCGACGTACGCACCAATGTCATCGGCGCCGTGGAGCGGATGACGGGACTGGAGGTCGTCGAGGTGAACATCGCCGTAGACGACGTCCATCTCCCTGACGAGGAACAGGCCGAACCGGACGAGGGTCGCGTGAGGTGACCCGCCACCGCGTCCTGCGCGGCGCGGTTGATCGTGCGGACGCCGACGTACGCACGTCCGCGAGACGGGTGAGTGCATGATGAACGCAGCAACCACGGGCCTCGTAGCCGGCATGGCCCTGGGCTTCGCCGGTTACTTCGGTGGCTTCTGGGCCTTTCTGCTGGTCCTCTTCCTGGGTGCGGTGGGGTTGATCGTCGGCCTCGTCGTGCAGGGCGACCTCGACATCCGGACACGGAGGCAGCGGTGAAGACCCCGTCCGGTCCCCCCGGCGAGGGGTCCTCCTTGTCGGCGCGGACCACCGGCTTGCCGCCCCCTGCCGAGCGGGGCGCCACCGTCATCCCGGACCGGGTGGTCGCCCGTATCGCCGCCCAGGCCGCACGCACGGCGCAGTCCCGGCGCGCCGCCGTGCCGCCCGACCTGGACAGCCTGGAGGCGCCCAGCGCCTCAGCCGCCGTCCGTATCGGTTCGGTGCGCCTGCACCTGACCATGGATCTGCCCTACCCCACCGACATTCCCCGGGTGTGTGAGCGGATCCAGCAGGATGTCGCCGACAAAGTGGCCCAGATGACCGGCCTGCGGGTGGGAGAGGTCGTCCTCACCGTCCGGCGGCTGATGACCGCCGCCGACACGGGCCGGGGGCGGGTCCGGTGAGCGGCCACGCGGCCCGGCGCGCCCGCCACGCCGTGGAGGAAGGAGCCTCGCGATGACATCCGACCCCGGCCCTTCCGGCCGCGACTCCACACCGTCCGCATCGCGGGCCAGGGTGCCGCTGGCAAAGCAGCCCGGACCACCCGAACACGACATGCACGGCCCGGACCCGACGTCCGGTGAGCGTGACGCTGGGCGCCGGTCCCACCGGCCGTGGTCCGCGCGCCGCATCCCGGCCGCCCTGGTCGCCTCGGTGATCCTCGTGGCGGCGGTCGCGGCGCTGGTCGACGTCATCGCCGTACGAGCGGGACGCCCGGCGGCGGCCTGGCGACGGCACCTGGCCGACGAACTGGCCACCCGCTCCGTGGGCGACGTGTGGGTGCTCACGGGAGCCGCCGTGGCCGCTGCCGTCGGCGTCTGGCTGATCGTCCTGGCCCTTACCCCCGGGCTACGCCACCAGTTGCCCCAGCGCTGCCCCACCGACTGCCCGCGGCTGCGGGCCTCCCTGGACCGCGACGGCGCCGCCGGCCTGCTGCGTGACGCCGCGCTGCGGGTTCCCGGGGTCGGCGCGGCGCGCCTCCGGGTGCGCCGTCACCGCATCAAAGCGCGCGCGGACGTCCGCTTCCGTGACCCCCGGCAGGTGGAGGACGACCTCACCGCCGTCCTCGACGAGGAACGTGACCGGCTGGCCCTCGCCCATCCTCCCCGCATCGTCGTACGGGTGCGGCAACGCACCGGCTGACCGACAACCGCAGCACCGGGAGTCCGCCATGACGTCGCGATCCGCACTCAACCGCACCCTGCTGGCCCTCGCCGGACTGGTCCTGCTCGGCGGCGGACTGCTGGTCCTCTTCGCCGGGCTCAACCTCTATCGGCGGCACGAACTGATCCCGCCCGCCGGCTGGCCCCTGATCGCCCCGGACGACGTCCTGCTCGCCTCCGCCGACCGGGCCCGCTGGAGCGGCCAGGGCTGGTGGTGGTGGCCCGCGGTCATCGCCGCCCTCGCCGTTGTTGTCCTGCTCGCCCTGTGGTGGCTGCTCGCCCAGCTGAGCCGACGCCGCCCAGGAGGGTTGCCCGTCGGCGGTACACCACCGCAGCAGGGCGTCGAACTGCGCGACCGCGCGCTCAGCGACGCGATCGCGACCCAAGCGGGCGCCCTGCCGGGGGTCAAGCGTGCGGCCGTACGCATCACCGGCCGACCCGCCCACCCCCGCACCCACGTCACGCTCATCCTCACCCCTGAGGGCGCGCCCGGCGCCACTCTCGGTGCCCTCTGCGAAGGCCCGCTCAGCACCGCGCGTCGGTCTATCGGCCTCTCTGACATGCCTACCGACGTCCGCCTACAGGTCGCCCACCACAAACCACACCGCGTGGAGTAAGGAGGAGACCGCCATTCCCGGCTACAGCGGCGTGACCGGCCACCCAGCCTCGGACGGGCGGGACGGCATCCAGCAGGGGCATGCGCTGGGTGACGTCGTCGCGGTTGGCGCCGGTCAGGACGACGGCGAGCGGGGTGCCCCGTCCGATCGGCGGAGTCAGACCTCGCCGCGCCTGGCGCCGGTCTCGTTGCCGCCACGGGACTCGATGAACTCTCTGAACGGCTTCAGGTCACCGGTGGCCTGCCGCTTGACGAAGCCGAGCTTGTCGCCGACTGGCTGACCGTCAGGGCAGAAGCGGGGTGGCGGCGCGGGCGTGCTCCCACATCCCGTGCAGTTGCTCGAGCGGCCGTTGCTGTTCGCCGTGCAGGGCGTTGAGGACCACGAGGCCTCCGGTCAGGGCCGGCACCGCCCACTGCACGCAGGCGAGCCGGCGCTGGGCCTTGGCGGTGTCGATGGGGTGCTTGGCTGCCTTCTCGGTGTCCTGGGGGTCGGGGGAGGAGGCGAGCTCGAGCTTCTTGCCCAGGACGCGGGCATAAGCGGTGGCGGCCAGCGCCGCCGCCGTGACGACCGTCTTCGCGGTGGTGGAGCCGGCCACGCCTTTCTGATTGCACACCCGGTGGGCGTTGACGGCGAGCAGGCCTCCGCCTCCGTACAGGTGCGCGGCGACCGCGGCCGCGCTGACCGGCATCCACTTGGTCCAGCCGGCTGATGCGATGCGCGCCTGGCCGGTCTGCGTACCGCCTTCCTGCCTGGCGGCCCCGTTGAGGCCGACGGCGCCCATCAGGGAGCCACCGAACCACGCGGCCAGCCCCAGATCGTGCAGGCTGCGGATAACGGTATTGCGTCCGGGCATGGCGGTGCTCCTTGCGCTGCGGGACATCGGTGAGCCGATGAAAGGGTGGTGGACGCCGTCGCATCTGAGGTGGCAGTCACGCAGGATCTTCCAGCTCTTCATGCGGGCGAAGGTGTGCTCGATAGGATCCAGCGTGCCGTCCACGAAGGCGCCCACGAGAAGGGCGGCAGGCAGATCGGCTACTTCCCGCAAACACTTCGTTCCTCTCCCCCAGGTCGATCCGCTCGCCAATACGGGAGTGAACGACGCGGCTTGGCGTCGCACAGCCCACGTTGGCAGGGGTCACTCCGGAGCGGTGCTGGCGCCTGAAAGGGTGGGCCGGGTGATGATCGCTTTGACGGTCTGGTCGAGGGTGGTGGTGGGGCGTTTGAGGACGTTCTGGAGGTCGTCGGTCTGCCGTTCCAGTGCGCCGGCCCGGACCTGGTCCTCGAGCCAGCCCTGGGCACCGGATGCGTGGTCAAGCCGGTCCCGGGTGACGACGGACCTGCCGGAGACACGGCTGAGGGCGTCGGCGAGCTCGCTGTAGGTCCACAGGCTGCCGGTGAAGTCGTAGGCACGGCCGAGATGGCCGTCTTCGGTGAGGACGCAGGCGGCGGCCTCGGCAAGATCGCCGCGCAGGGCGGTGTTGAGACCACGTCCACCGGTACCGTCGACGAGTTGCCCTGAGGCGACGGCGGTGCGCAGGCTCTCGTTGAGGAACGCCTCGCTGTAGAAGGGGTGACGTAGTACCAGATGGGGCAGACCGCTCGCGGCCAGGGCGCGCTCGGTGGTGTGGTGCGCTGCGGTCACGCCATCGGCCTGGGTGTCGGCGCCCAGGAAGCTGGTGTAGACGATCGAGCCGACGCCAGCCGAGCGGGCCGCGTCGATGGCCGCCCGGTGCTGGTCTGCGCGATGGGCGGGATGCAGTTCCGGAGAGGAGACCAGCAGCAACCGGTCGGCTCCCTCGAACGCGTCGCTCAGCGTCGCTGGCACGTCGTAATCACCGACGCGGACCTGGATTCCGCGAGCGGCGAGATCCGTCGCCTTGCTGGGATCACGCACCGCCGCTACGACGCGATCAGGTGGACATCGGGTCAGCAGCTGTTCAATGACCAGTCGACCGAAAGCCCCTGAAGCGGCCGATATGACAATCATCCACATCTCCTTTACTGCGACGCGGCCCCCACGCGGTGCCCGGGGTCCGGCCGATCCGGATGCCAGGCTCACCATGGGTGAACAGTCGGCAAAGCGTCAAAGTCTTTCGCTCGGTATGCACCCTCGTCTTCTCGCGGTTGCACCTCTTGCCCCGCTCTCGACCATGTTCGCTTCAGCGGTCCGGAGGAGCGGTGACCACCTCATCCCGCCTCTCCGGCCCGGCCCGGCAGCGCCCGGCCGGGTGGACGCACGCTCTCTCCTGGAGGACTTCATGAAGGTGACGCCTAACGAGCTCGTGCACGGTAGGCGGTGAGGCGTCGGTTTCCTGATCGTCGATCATGGTCGTGTGGTGGGGAACGCGTCTCGAGCAGCGATCGTCAGCAACCGGAGAATCACGGGTCTCTCGGCCGATGTGATCGCTGAACTGGTGGCTGAGTTGGGACCGTTGTGGCATGAACGGCATCAGGACAAGCTTGCGTCCCGGCCGCGGAAGCGGGCGGTGGGCACCGGGGCGAAGCACCGGCTCGTGTTCGTCGACCGGCTCCTGGCCACCCTCGTGCACCTCCGGCACGGGGTCACGCACGACGTGCTGGCCTGCTGGTTCGACGTGGACCGCTCCACCATCACCCGCGCCATCGGCGAGGTACGGCCGCTGCTCGCCGAGCGAGGATGCACCGTGAGTCCCGGCGTGCGGCTACGGACTCTGACCGAGGTCGTCGACCATCTCGGTGCCGGCGGGAAGACCGGGATCATCGACGGCACCGAGATCCGGGTCCGGCGGCCGGCCGCCGGACGCAAGGACCGGGACAAGTTCATCTCCGGCAAGAGCAAGCAGAACGCCGTCAAGGCCATGGTGCTCACCGACGCGGATGGCCGGATGCTGTTCTGCAGCCCGACCAGGCCCGGAAGCTGCGCGGACATCACCCACGCCCGCCAGTTAGGGCTGGCCAGTCTCCTGGCCAACGGTCCCGCCATGGAGATCCTCGCCGATGCCGGCTACCAGGGCCTGGGTGCGCAGACCGGCGGCCGGGTGGTCACACCCCCGCACCGCAAGTTCAGGAAGAACGCTCCGGACTGGTACGAGGAAATGAACGAGCGACAGCGCAAAGCGCACTCCTCACGGCGTATCCGGGTCGAGCACGGCATCGCGCACCTGAAGAACTGGCGGGCGCTGGCCCGCCACCTCGGCCGCCGCGAGCACATCAGCGACACCGTGCAAGCCGTCGCCGCCCTGCTGTCCCACCAACAGACCGCGGACCTGACGTCGGCACGGCCCTGGCCTATCTGCTCGCCAAGCCGGGCGTGACCTCGGTGATCGTGGGTGCCCGCAAGGACGAACAACTGGCCGACAATCTCGACGCCGTCAAACGTGCACTTGAGCGCCGAGGACATCGACCGGCTCGACAAGGTCAGCGCACCGGACCTGATCTATCCGCACTGGCACCAGGCCAATGCGGTCTCCAGCCGCTTCAGCGAGCCGGACCTCGCCCTGCATCGCCCAGCCAGGTGACGGGCAAGGCGCGCCGTGGGCTTCTCGTGGGCTTCTCGAGGGCCTCTATGAGGAACGGGGACACCACCGTGGATCGTGCCGGATGAACTGTGGGACCGCCGCCTGGAGCCGTTGCTCCCGCAGCGTGAACGACGTTTCCAAACATCCCGGCCGCAAGCCGCTGCCAGACCGGGAGGTGCTCTGCGGGATCCTGTACGTGCTGCACACCGGAATTCAGTGGGAGCATCTTCCTCTAGAGCTCGGCTTCGGCTCCGGTATGACGTGCTGGCGCAGGTTGCGGGACTGTAACGAGGCTCGTGTCTGGCAACGCTTGCATGAGGTCCTACTGGCCGAGCTCAACGCGGCCTCCCAGCTGGACTGGTCCCGCTGCGATCATCCGCTCATGTCGGGGCTTCCGCGTTCTTGTCCAGAGACCGGATAAAGGAAATCTCGACCGCCCCGGAGCGCTGCCCGTGGCCCTGCTGCGGTCCAGGGAGTCAGGTGCCGGGTCCGGTCGGTCGGTGGGACGGGGTGGTGGCGGTGGTCCAGCTGCTGAGGATGCGCAGCGACTCGGCCGTGGCGGAACCCGGCTCCGGGAGGTAGACGCACAGCGTCTGGTTGTCGTCGCCGGGCGGCTGCAGCGACTCGTACGAGAAGTGCAGGTCACCGACGAGCGGGTGCCGGTAGTGCATGGTCCCGTGGCTGCGCCGCAGCACCCGGTGGTCGTTCCACCAGGTGCTGAATTCCGGTGAGTTGAGGGTGAGTTCGCCGATGAGATCGGCCAGCCGGCGGTCCTGCGGGCAGCGGCCCGCCTCCAGGCGCAGCATGGCCACGGTCTCGGCGGCGATCTGCTCCCAGTCGACGGTGCGCTCGCGGGCCTCGGGGTCCAGGAGGTAGTAGCGCGCCAGATTGCGCCGCTGGACGGGCAGCGCCTCGAAGTCGGTGAGGACGGCGCGGGCCAGGCCGTTCGAGGCGAGGACGTCGGTGCGCCTGCCGATGATGAACGCGGGCACCTCGTCCAGGGTCTGGAGCATCAGGTGCAGCCCCTGGCGGACCCGCTGCGGGTTGACCGGTGCGCGTCGCCCGCCCGGGCGGGCGAGGAGGTTGGTGAGGTGCTCGCGCTCGGCGGCGTCCAGGCGCAGGGCGCGGGCCAGGGCGTCCACCACCTCGGGCGAGGGGTGCGCGGCCCGGCCCTGTTCCAGGCGGGTGTAGTACTCGGTGCTCACGCCCGCGAGGCGGGCGGCTTCCTCGCGGCGCAGGCCGGGCACGCGCCG
Source organism: Streptomyces sp. NPDC047841 (assembly GCF_040704085.1). Taxonomy (NCBI): domain Bacteria; kingdom Bacillati; phylum Actinomycetota; class Actinomycetes; order Kitasatosporales; family Streptomycetaceae; genus Streptomyces; species Streptomyces sp. NPDC047841. The sequence goes on along the minus strand of NZ_JBEYRP010000032.1, from coordinate 24 downwards.
GACGCGCCCGTCGGCGGGCAGTCC